>NZ_JBEORT010000030.1:488-64466 GCF_040302425.1 Streptomyces sp. NPDC126497 | reverse complement strand
CGCCGGGCGGAGTCGCTGTTCGGCGCCGACGACCGCTCCGTGCAGGGCAGGCGGCCACCGGCCTGGGCCCTGGCCGGCACCCGACGCATCCCCCGGGCCGGCTCCCCGGCCGCGGTGGATCCCGCGGGGGCCGCGGACCGCGCGACGACCGCCGCCCGCAGGACGACCGCGGACCGCGCGACGGCCCGGAACCGTGCGGTGACCGCGGACCGCCGGGGCGCGGGGGAGTGCCCGCCGGCCGTGAACCGGTCGTCGGCGGTCGATCGCGCGGAAAGCGCGGACCGCGGCGCGGACGCGGGCCGGGTGGTGGCTCCGGAGCGGTCGGCGGGTCCGGGTCGGCCGGCTGTCGCGGACCGGCGGGCCGCCCGGGGGCCGATGACCGCCGTGGCCCCTCCGACGGCGGGGAGCGGTGGCCGGGCGGACGACGAGGACGACGTCACGGACCCGGAGGCGGCCGGCCGTTCCTCCGCGCGGGGGCGGCGGGAGCGGGCCGGGCTCGCCCTGCGGGAACGCCTGCCGTTGTGGGCGCAGACGCGGTGCGGGATGGAACGGCGGAGCGTGATCGCGCTGTCGGTGCTCCTCGTGGTCGTCGTGGGATTCGCCGTGCAGCACTTCTGGACCGGGCGGACCCAGCCGGTACGGGCGCCGGAGGTGGTGCGGGCGGCGGCGGTCCCCCACGGGGAGCGCGTCGGGGGCGGGGCGCCCGGGGAGGGCGCGTCGGACGGCACGGCGAAGGCCGCGGGCCCGGCGGGACCCGAGATCGTGGTCGACGTCGCCGGCAAGGTGCGCAACCCGGGGATCCACCGTCTGCCCGCCGGTTCACGCGTCGAGGACGCCCTGCGGGCGGCGGGCGGAGTACGGCCCGGCACCAGGACCGGCGCCCTGAACCGCGCCCGTTTCCTCGTCGACGGCGAACAGGTCGTCGTGGGGGGTCCGGCGCAGGCCGGCGCACCCCCCGGCGACGGCCCCGGTGCGGCGGGAACGGCGGCGGGAGCCGCCCCCGCCGCACCGGTGTCCCTCAGCACCGCCACCGTGGACCAGCTCGACGCCCTGCCCGGGGTCGGCCCCGTGCTCGCCCGGCACATCGTCGACTACCGCACCCGCAACGGCGGTTTCCGCTCGGTGGACGAACTCCGCGAGGTGAACGGCATCGGCGACCGCCGCTTCGCGGACCTCCGCAGCCTCGTACGGCCATGAGCAGCGGAGTCACGGACACCACGGCGCCCCCGCCCACGGAACCCGTCGTCCGGCGCCGCGTCCACGCCGCCTCCGGGAAGCGGCTCGGGGACGCCCATCCCAGGCAGGAGGGACCGGCGGACCTGCGACTGGTCCCGCCCGCCCTGGCCGCCTGGGCCACGGCCGCGGTGATGCTGCACGCCCCGCCCGGCTTGGCGGCGGGCACGGTGATCGCCGCCCTGCTGACGGCCGGGGTGCTCCTGGCGGCACGGGGCCGCCGGGCCGGCCGGGGCAGGGCCACCGCCCACGCCACCGCCGCCGTACTGATCTGTGTCGCCGCGGCCGCCGGGTCGGCGGGTCTGCACGGCGCGGACCTGCGACGGGGCCCCGTGCCCGCACTGGCACGGGAGTACGCCCGGATGACCGCCGAGGTCGAGATCACCTCCGACCCCCGGCGCACCCGGCCGCGGGTCAGCGGCGACCGCATGGCCCCGGCCTCCGTACTGATCGAGGCCGACGTACGGCGGGTGGAGCGGGCCGACGGCACGGCGGAGACGACCCGCGCGCCCGTCCTGCTGATCGTCGACCCGGGCCCGTCCGGACGGGCCGCACCGGACGCCGGGGGCCGCTCCCCCTGGCTCGCCCTCCTGCCCTCCACCCGTCTCCGCGTCGAGGCACGACTCGCCCCGGCGAGGGCGGGCGGCGACCGGTTCGCCGCCGTGCTGCGGGTGAAGGGCCGGGACGGCCCGCAGGCCGTGGGCCGGCCGTCGGGTCCGCAGCGGCTGGCGGGACGGCTGCGGGCCGGACTGCGGGAGGCGACCGGCGGACTGCCGGCGGACGCGCGGGCGCTGCTGCCCGGACTGGTCGTGGGCGACACCGCCAGGGTCACCCCGGAACTGGACGAGGCGTTCAGGGAGACCGACCTCACCCACACGCTCGCCGTCTCCGGCGCCAACTTCACCATCCTCCTCGCCCTGCTCCTCGGCCCGCCCGGCCTCGCCCAGCGGGCCGAGCGGCGCGGACTCGCCCCCCGCCTCGGCATCCCCCTGCGGACCACCGCACTCCTGGGCGCGGTGCTCTCCCTCGCCTTCGTCGTCGTGTGCCGGCCCGACCCCAGCGTGCTGCGGGCCGCCGCCTGCGGATCCGTCGCCCTGCTCGCGCTCGCCACCGGCCGCCGCAGATCACTGGTCCCGGCGCTGGCGACGGCCGTCCTGCTCCTGGTCCTCTACGACCCCTGGCTGGCCCGCAGCCACGGCTTCCTGCTCTCCGTGCTGGCCACCGGCGCGCTGCTCACGCTCGCGCCGCGCTGGGGCGCGGGACTGCGCCGTCGCGGGGTGCCGCCCCGCCTCGCGGAGGCGCTGGCCGCCGCGGGCGCCGCCCAGGCCGTGTGCGCGCCGGTGGTGGTCGTGCTGGCGGCGCGGGTGAGCCTGGTGGCGATCCCGTGCAACCTGCTCGCCGAGTTCGCGCTCGCGCCGGCCACGGTGCTGGGCTTCCTGTCCCTGGTCACGGCACCGGTGGCGATGCCGGCGGCGAAGGCGCTGGCCTGGTGCGCGAGCTGGCCGGCCCAGTGGCTCGCGCAGGTCGCCAGGACCGGGGCGGCGCTGCCCGGCTCGGGAGTGGACTGGCCCGGCGGCTGGGCCGGCGCGGCGGCGCTCGGCGCGGTCACCCTGGCCGTGCTGCTCGTGGGCCGGCGCCTGCTGGAGCACCCCTGGTGGTGCGGGGCCTGCGCGCTCCTGCTGGTGCTGCTGGTGGTGCAGCCGCGGCCCCTGACCCGGGTGGTCACGGGCTGGCCGCCGCCGGGCTGGCGGATGGTGATGTGCGACGTGGGCCAGGGCGACGCCCTGGTGCTGGCGGCGGGCGCCGGCGCCGGCGTGGTGGTGGACGCCGGCCCCGACCCGGCCCTCGTCGACCACTGCCTGCGCTCCCTCGGGATCCGCAGCGTCCCGCTCGTGGTCCTGACCCACTTCCACGCCGACCACGTGGCGGGCCTGCCCGGCGTGCTGCGCGGACGCGCGGTGGGCGCCGTCGCGACGACGGCCTTCGAGGAGCCCGCCGACCAGGCCGCGTTCGTCCGCAGGATCGCCGCCGCCCGGCGCATCCCGGTGACGCACGCCGCGGCGGGCGAGGTACGGCGCGCGGGGGAACTCTCCTGGGAGGTGGTGTGGCCGCCCCCGGGCGCCCCGGCCACGGCCGTCCCGGCACCGGAGGGCCCGAACGACGCCAGCGTGGCCATGCTGGTCCGCACGGCCGGCCTGCGCCTGCTGCTCCTCGGGGACCTGGAACCCCCGGCCCAGCGGGCCCTGGCGAGATCGCCTGCGGCCCGGCGGCTGGCCGGCGTGGACGTCCTCAAGGTCGCCCACCACGGATCGGCGTACCAGGACCCGGACCTGATGCGCCGCGCGGCCCCGCGGCTGGCCCTGATCAGCACGGGGGAGGGCAACACGTACGGGCACCCCGCCCCGAGCACGGTCGCCGCGCTGCGGGCCGGGGGAGCGACGGTGCTGCGCACGGACCGGGACGGGGCACTGGCGGTGACCGTCGGCGAGGGCGGGGACAGGGAGCTGCGGGTGGCGCGCCACTGAGGGCGGGAACACCGAGGGAGGCGACGCCCATGCGCGCCGCCCGGGTCGCGGCCCCGGACCCCACGGCGGACGACGGTCCTGTCCCGCTCCGGTGCGGTCACGTCCCATCGAAGTCTGAGCGCGTGCCCCCCACCCCCGTGAGTGCGCGTACTCACGTGCGGGGGAAGGCGCGACCGGAGACTGTGCGCATGACACAGATTCCTGCCGTGACCAGCGCGTTCGCCCGCTCCGCACACCGCCCGCGGCTCACCTTCGTGATGACCGCCCTCGCCGCGCTGGCACTTGCCGCGTGCGGCACCGAGGAGACGAACGCCGGCAGGGAACAGGCCGAGCCCGCGGCCGCCGTCGAAGACCGGCCCGACGCGGCCTTCACGGCGATGCTGGACAGGATCGCGCAGTCGTGCCCCCCGAGCGCCCCGCCGAAGGCGCCGCCGTCCGATCCGGCGGAGGCGCCGCCGTCCGGCTCGGCGGAGGCGCCACCGAGCGACGCGATCGAACCCATCGCCCCCACGGCGGGGCCGGAAGTGGAGTTGAACGCCCGCGACTGGTGCGCGAGCAACTACCACGAGGAGCGCATCGCCCGGGCACTGTGGGATCTGGTGGAACCCACCCCCACCGAGGTCAGGGCGATCCTGAACGGCCTCGGCTATGTCGACGGGCGCATCCACGGCCTCAAGCGGTCCGGCGCGACCACGCGGTTCTTCCTCGACCTGCGTGACCGGGGTGGACGGCTCTGCCTGGAGGGCTCGGCAGCCGGCGAGGAGACCGTCGTCGACAAGTGCGTGGCCCCCGCGACCGGCCCGTTCACGGCCGGGGAGCAGTGACCCGACGGCCACCGGGCGTACCTTCCGGCCGGTGCCGTGCCCGATGACACGACCGCGGGGCGGGAGCCGTGTCAGCGGACGACGTCGAACACGTTCTTCTGCAGGCCGTTGGCGTACGCCTCGTGCTCGACCAGCTTCAGCTTCTGGGTGTCCTTGTCCGTGTCGCTGAACAGGCGCTTGCCCGCGCCGAGCAGGAGCGGGAAGACGAGCAGGTGGTAGCGGTCGATCAGGCCGGCGTCCGAGAGGCTCCGGTTCAGGGCGGCGCTGCCGTGGACGATGATCGGGCCGCCCTCGGTCTCCTTCAGGGCGGCGACCTCGTCGAGCGAGCGCAGGATCGTCGTCTCACCCCAGCCCGTCACCAGTTCGTCCTCGGTGAGGGTGGTGGAGACGACGTACTTCGGCATCGTCTTGTAGTCGGCGAAGTCCGCCATGTCCGGCCACACCGGGCTGAACGCCTCGTAGCTGGTCCGGCCCATCAGCATCGCCGTGGCCTCCTTCTGCTCGCGGCCCTTGATGTCGAACGCCTCGGGGAGGAACTCGACGTCCTTGAAGGTCCAGCCGGAGTTCCGGTAGCCGGGCTCGCCGCCCGGAGCCTCCACGACGCCGTCGAGCGAGATGAAGGCGGTGCTGATCAGGGTGCGCATGAAGGTTCCTCGGTGTCTCGTGTCCGGTTCTCGGCGGGTCGGACCGGTGGGCGCTCCGGCCGCGCCCGTGGTGCGTCGACCGAGACCTATGACTGCCCCTCACGAGGGAACTCATCGGCCCGCGCTCGATTCCCTTCCGGCGGTCCCGACGACCGACCCCGCTCGTCCGCTCCCCTCGTGGCGGACGGGCGGAGTCTCGTCGGGTCCGACGCCGGCCGGTGGTTCGGCCCGGGGGACCGCTGAGCACTCGACGAGCGTGGAGGCTGCATGGTCACCTGTCAGCGCAGGCCCTGCCGCTTTCCGTGATGTCCTGCGGCGATCCGCCGGTGGTCGTGCACGGGCTGCCTCCTCCGCCACTCGGGGACCGGAGAGCGTACCCGGACCGCCGGCGGTGGCAGTCGGTGGGAAAGGAGGGCAAGGAGGGGCGGGTGGCGCGAGACTGAAGGAATGACTGAGGGTATGACCACCGCGGGGATCGACGCCTATCTGCGCCGCCTGGGCGTCGAACAGCCCGCCTGGCCCACCGTGGACGCGCTGCGCGAGCTGCACCTGCGGCATCTGGAGACCGTGCCGTTCGAGAACCTCTCCATCCATCTCGGCGAGGAGATCGTGCTGGACGAGAAGCGGCTGCTGGACAAGGTGGTGGGGGCGCGGCGCGGCGGGTTCTGCTACGAACTCAACGGCGCCTTCGGGGCGTTGCTCGCCGCCCTCGGCTACGACGTCCGGCTGCTCGCGGCGCGGGTGTACGGCGACGGGGACCGGCTCGGCATCCCGTACGACCATCTCGCCCTGCGGGTGCGGACGGTGGACGGCGGAGACTGGCTGGCCGACATCGGTTTCGGGTCCCACTTCCACCTGCCGCTGGCCTTCGGTGAACGGGGGGAGCAGAAGGATCCCGCGGGCACGTTCCGGATCGCCGAGGCGGGCGCCGACGCGGCCGGAGTGCGCGGCGGACACGACCGGGTGGAGGCCGCGGACCTGGACGTGAGCCGGAACGGGCGGCCGGTGTACCGCCTGGAGGTCCGGCCCAGGGTGCTCGGCGACTTCACGGTCGGGGCGTGGTGGCACAGCACCTCACCGGCCTCCCACTTCACGCGGTCGCCGGTGTGCTCGCGGATCACCGGGGACGGGGGCAGGATCACCCTCAGCGGCCGGCGGTTCACGGTCACCGCGCCGGACGGGACGCGGCAGGAGCACGAGATCGGGACGGACGAGGAGGTGCTGGCGCTCTACCGGGACCGGTTCGGGATCGCGCTGGAGACGGTGCCGACGGCGCGCGGCACCGGGTCGGACGGCTGACCCGGTACCGGACAATGGCCCGTGTGAGTGATGTGCGACATGTGCTGGTGCTGCCCGACCGCGATGCCGCGGAGGAGGTGGCCGAGGCCCTCGGGGAGCGGTTCGGCGTGGACGAGGAGCCGCGGCTGGTGCGGGACGCGCTGGCGGGTGAGGACGACGCGGAGGACGCGCAGTGGCTCGTCGTCCTGCGGGACGAGTCCGAGCGGCTGGACCCCGGGGAGCTGGACGCGTTCGTGGCCGGGTGGGACGGCTGGCGGGAGGAGCCGTAGTCCGGCCGCCGGCGGCCGGGCGGCGTTGTCGGTGGGGCGTGGGATGCTTGTCGCGATGGCCAGGAAGACCGCATCCGACGACCCCCTCGCCCCGGTGACGCTCGCCGTGGGCCAGGAGGACCTGCTGCTCGACCGTGCCGTGGGGGAGGTGGTGGCCGCCGCGCGGGCCGCCGACGCCGACACCGACGTACGCGACCTGACACCGGACCGGCTCCAGCCCGGCACCCTCGCCGAGCTGACCAGTCCGTCGCTCTTCGCGGAGCGCAAGGTCGTGGTCGTACGCGACGCGCAGGACCTCTCCGCCGACACCGTCAAGGACGTCAAGGCGTACCTCGGCTCACCGGCCGAGGAGATCACCCTCGTCCTGCTGCACGCGGGCGGCGCCAAGGGCAAGGGGCTGCTCGACGCGGCGCGCAAGGCGGGGGCGCGCGAGGTGGCGTGCCCGAAGATGACGAAGCCGGCGGACCGGCTGGCCTTCGTGCGGAGCGAGTTCCGGACCGCCGGCCGCTCGGCCTCACCGGAGGCGTGCCAGGCGCTGGTCGAGGCCATCGGCAGCGATCTGCGGGAACTGGCCTCGGCGGTCTCCCAGCTGGTCGCGGACGTCGAGGGCACGATCGACGAGGCGGTCGTCGGGCGGTACTACACCGGGCGGGCCGAGGCGTCGAGCTTCACGGTCGCCGACCGGGCGGTCGAGGGGCGGGCGGCGGAGGCCCTGGAGGCCCTGCGCTGGTCGCTGTCGACCGGGGTGGCGCCGGTGCTGATCACCAGTGCGCTGGCCCAGGGCGTGCGGGCCATCGGCAAGCTGTCGTCGGCGCGCGGCGGCAGACCGGCCGATCTCGCCCGCGAGCTGGGCATGCCGCCGTGGAAGATCGACCGGGTGCGGCAGCAGATGCGCGGCTGGACCCCGGACGGCGTGGCCGTGGCGCTGCGCGCGGTCGCCGAGGCGGACGCGGGCGTGAAGGGCGGCGGGGACGACCCGGAGTACACCCTGGAGAAGGCGGTCGTCACGATCGCCCGCGCGGCCCGCTCACGAGGCCGCGGCTGACGGACCGGACAAGGCCGAAGGCCCCGCCCACCACCCGGGGAAGGGTGTGAGGGCGGGGCCTTCGGCTGAAGCGTGTGAGCCCGTACCCGCGTGGCGAACGCAGGCCGCGTACGGGCTCGGGGTGCCGGCCGGGGGCGGATGAGAGAGGGCCCGCCCGGGGTCCCGCCGGCGGTCAGATCACCGGGTGGTTCAGCCCTTGACGGCCGCGACCTTCTGCGCCAGCGCCGACTTCTTGTTGGCGGCCTGGTTCTTGTGGATGACGCCCTTGGAGACGGCCTTGTCGAGCTGACGCGCGGCGACGCGCTGGTACTCGGTGGCCTTCTCGACGTCACCCGCGGCGGCGGCCTCGCGGGCCTTGCGGATCGCGGTCTTCAGAGAGGACTTGACGGCCTTGTTGCGCAGCCGGGCCTTCTCGTTGGTCTTGTTCCGCTTGATCTGGGACTTGATGTTCGCCACGAATGAGCCTCTACAGGTTCTGGCCCGGGGCCGTACGATGCCGCACGGATCCCGCGCCGGGTGATTTCTTGGGGTGTGCCTCGCGCTGAGAGGGCATGAGACACAGCCCCCCACACTACCAGCGGCCCATTCGGTGGCCCAAACCCGTCCCCGGTCGCCGCCCGTGGGACCATGGAGGCTACGTATCGATCCGACCCGAGACCGCAGACGCACAAGCACACGTATGCGGACGCCTCAAGAATCAGGACCCTGCGTGCCCGCGATCCCCAGCCATGTGCCCGAGCCGAGCCGTACCGACCCGGCGCTGATCCGCAATTTCTGCATCATCGCGCACATCGACCACGGCAAGTCCACGCTCGCCGACCGGATGCTCCAGCTGACCGGAGTGGTCGAGCAGCGGCAGATGCGCGCTCAGTACCTCGACCGCATGGACATCGAGCGCGAGCGCGGCATCACGATCAAGTCCCAGGCGGTGCGGTTGCCGTGGGCCCCGACCCACGACAAGGGCAACACGCACATCCTCAACATGATCGACACGCCGGGGCACGTCGACTTCACGTACGAGGTCTCCCGCTCCCTCGCCGCCTGCGAGGGCACGATCCTGCTGGTCGACGCCGCCCAGGGCATCGAGGCCCAGACCCTCGCCAACCTGTACCTGGCGATGGAGAACGACCTCACGATCATCCCGGTGCTCAACAAGATCGACCTGCCGGCCGCGCAGCCGGAGAAGTTCGCCGAGGAGCTGGCGAACCTGGTCGGCTGCGACCCCGACGACGTGCTGAAGGTCTCCGCGAAGACCGGCCTGGGCGTCGAGGCGCTGCTGGACAAGGTGGTCGCCGAGATCCCCGCCCCGGTCGGCGTCGAGGACGCCCCCGCCCGGGCGATGATCTTCGACTCGGTCTACGACTCCTACCGCGGCGTGGTGACGTACGTCCGTGTCATCGACGGCCAGCTCAACAAGCGCGAGCGGATCCGGATGATGTCCACCGGCGCCACCCACGAGCTGCTGGAGATCGGCACCAACTCCCCGGAGATGCTGCCCGCCGACGGCCTCGGCGTCGGCGAGGTGGGCTACCTCATCACCGGTGTGAAGGACGTCCGCCAGTCCAAGGTCGGTGACACCGTCACCAGCCAGCACAAGGGCGCCGAGGAGGCGCTCGGCGGCTACAAGGACCCCAAGCCGATGGTGTTCTCGGGCCTCTACCCCCTGGACGGCTCCGACTACCCGGAGCTGCGCGAGGCCCTGGACAAGCTCCAGCTCAACGACGCCGCCCTGGTCTACGAGCCGGAGACCTCCGCCGCCCTCGGCTTCGGCTTCCGCGTCGGCTTCCTCGGCCTGCTGCACCTCGACGTGATCCGCGAGCGCCTCGAGCGCGAGTTCGGGCTCGACCTGATCGCCACCGCGCCGAACGTGGTCTACCGGGTGGTCATGGAGGACGGCAGCGAGCACATCGTCACCAACCCGAGCGAGTTCCCCGAGGGGAAGATCGGCGAGGTGTACGAGCCGGTCGTGCGGGCCACCATCCTGGCGCCCAGCGAGTTCATCGGCTCGATCATGGAGCTGTGCCAGACCCGGCGCGGCGTCCTGCTCGGCATGGACTACCTCTCCGAGGACCGGGTGGAGATCCGCTACACCCTGCCGCTCGCGGAGATCGTCTTCGACTTCTTCGACCAGCTGAAGTCCAAGACCCGCGGCTACGCCTCCCTCGACTACGAGCCCACCGGCGAGCAGACCTCCAGCCTGGTGAAGGTCGACATCCTGCTGCACGGCGACAAGGTGGACGCGTTCTCCGCGATCACCCACAAGGACCAGGCGTACGCGTACGGCGTGCGGCTCGTCGCCAAGCTCAAGGAGCTGATCCCGCGGCAGGCCTTCGAGGTGCCGGTGCAGGCCGCCATCGGCTCGCGGGTCATCGCCCGCGAGACCATCCGCGCCATCCGCAAGGACGTCCTCGCCAAGTGCTACGGCGGTGACATCTCCCGCAAGCGGAAGCTGCTGGAGAAGCAGAAGGAAGGCAAGAAGCGGATGAAGATGGTGGGTTCCGTGGAGGTTCCGCAGGAGGCCTTCATCGCCGTCCTCTCCAGCGACGACAGCGCGGGATCGGGCAAGGGCAAGAAGTAACCGGGGTTACCGCGGGTCACTCCGCGAACCGGGCGTAACGGGGGCCCGTCGCACGCGAGTGCGGCGGGCCCCGCGCGTCAGCGGGGTAGCTGTCTGTGTGAAGTCGCAGGCCGTGACCCCTTACGCCGTGGCCGGTCGCGCCTTACTCTGTCCGTGCTCGATAGTTACTCGCGAGTTAAACAACGGCGCGAGGAAGTCCCAGCCGCACTGAGCCAGCCGCACCGTCGCGGGCCCCGGAGGATGTCGTGAGCGACACACAGACACTGATCGAGAACCGTCCGCCGAGCGTGGCGACCCTCTTCCTGGAGCGTGTGGCGGCCACACCGGACGCCGAGGCCTACCGCTACCCCGTCCCGCCGGCCTCCGGCGAGGGCCCGGACGACTGGAAGTCCCTCACCTGGGCGGGCACCGCCGAGCGGGTCCACGCCATCGCGGCCGGTCTGATCGAGCTGGGCGTCGAGCCGGAGCAGCGGGTCGCGCTGGCCTCCTCGACCCGTGTCGAGTGGATCCTCGCCGACCTCGGCATCCTCTGCGCGGGCGCCGCCACCACCACGGTCTACCCGCAGACCAACGCCGACGAGTCCGCCTACATCCTGTCCGACTCCCAGAGCCGGGTGCTCATCGCGGAGAACGCCGAGCAGGCGGCCAAGGCGGTCGAGAAGCGCGCCGAGCTGCCCGAGCTCACCCGCGTCGTGGTCGTCGACCCGGCCGGCGCCGACACCGACGACTTCGTGATCACCCTCGCCGACCTGGAGAAGCGCGGCGCCGCCCGGCTCCAGCAGGAGCCGGAGCTGATCAAGGAGCGGGTCGCGGCGATCACCAGGGACCAGCTCGCCACCCTCATCTACACCTCCGGCACCACCGGCCGCCCCAAGGGCGTGCGCCTGCCGCACGACTGCTGGTCGTACATGGCCAAGGCCATCCCCGCCACCGGCCTGATCGGCGCCGACGACGTGCAGTACCTGTGGCTGCCCCTCGCCCACGTCTTCGGCAAGGTGCTCACCTCCGGCCAGATCGAGGCCGGCCACGTCACCGCCGTCGACGGCCGCGTCGACAAGATCATCGAGAACCTGCCGGTGGTCCGGCCGACCTACATGGCGGCCGTGCCCCGCATCTTCGAGAAGGTCTACAACGGCGTCGCCGCCAAGGCGAAGGCCGGCGGCGGCGCCAAGTACAAGATCTTCCAGTGGGCCGCCGGGGTCGCCCGCGAGTACGCCAAGGTCACCCAGGACAACTTCCGCCGCACCGGCACCGCGAGCGCCCCCGCCGGCCTGCGCACCAGGCACGCCGTCGCCGACAAGCTCGTCTACGCCAAGATCCGTGAGGCCTTCGGCGGCAACCTGCGCGCCTGCGTCTCCGGTTCCGCGGCCCTCGCCCCCGAGATCGGCTACTTCTTCTCCGGCGCCGGCATCCACATCCTGGAGGGTTACGGCCTCACCGAGTCCTCCGCCGCCTCCTTCGTCAACCCCGGCGAGGCCTACCGCACCGGAACCGTCGGCAAGCCGCTCCCCGGCACCGAGGTCCGCATCGCCGAGGACGGCGAGATCCTGCTGCGCGGCCCCGGCATCATGCAGGGCTACCACAACCTGCCCGAGAAGACCGCCGAGGTCCTGGAGGAGGACGGCTGGTTCCACACCGGCGACATCGGCGAACTCTCCGCCGACGGCTACCTCCGCATCACCGACCGCAAGAAGGACCTGATCAAGACCTCCGGCGGCAAGTACATCGCGCCGGCCGAGGTCGAGGGCCGGTTCAAGGCGGTCTGCCCCTACGTCTCCAACATCCTGGTGCACGGCGCCGACCGCAACTACTGCACCGCCCTCATCGCCCTCGACGAGATCGCCCTCACCGCCTGGGCGGCCGAGAACGGCATGGCGGGCAAGCCGTACGCGGAGATCGTCGCCGCGCCCGCCACGGTCGAGATGGTCGACGGCTACGTCAAGCAGCTCAACGAGGGCCTGCAGCGCTGGCAGACCATCAAGAAGTTCCGCCTCCTCCCGCGCGACCTCGACGTCGAGCACGGCGAGATCACCCCGAGCCTGAAGCTGAAGCGCCCGGTGGTGGAGCGCGCGTACAAGCACCTCATCGAGGAGATGTACGAGGGCGCCCGCGAGGCGTGACGGTCACGGCCGCTCCGTGACGGGCGGGCGGGACGGGGTGGCCCCGCCCCGCCCGCCCGGTGCGCGTCCGCGGAGGCGGGGACGCGGGCGCCTTCCGCGGCGAGGGCCACGGGGGACGGGGACCGGAAGGGGGCGTCGGCGACCGTGCCGGCCCCCGGCCCCGCCGGGCCCGGTGCCCGGCGCCGGCGAGCCCGGTGTTCCGGTCCGGCCCCGCGTCCCCGGCAAGCGGGGATGCGGCCCCGCTTGCCGGGAACCCCGGAGCGCAGGACGATGCCACGGGCGGCGTCCGGGCCCGACGAGGCGCGGCCCCCGGCCCCCATTCCGCCGCTGTCCGGAAGGGGCCGGGTTTCTGTTCGTTCCTGAACACGCACGGAGCACTGTTTTCACCCTTGACGGTCTACTTCGGTGACTCGGCGCTTATGAGCGGGGCCGTTCTGTCACCCTGTCGGCAGCGATCGAGTTTTCTTCGTACGAACTGCCCGGGAGCTGCCCATGAGGGCCATTCCGACCCAACGGGAGACCGCCTCGTGCGCCTCCGGCGCGCGGGAGTGCGTGTGGGTGGGCGCGACCCTGCCCGGGAGCCCCCTCGCGCCGGGCGCCGCACGCGCCGTGCTGCGCAAGGCGCTCACCGAGTGGGCGGAGCTCGCCCTGCCCGGCACCGACCACCTCACCGGCCGCGTCGGCGACGACGCCACGCTCGTCGCCAGCGAACTCGTCACCAACGCCGTCGTGCACGCCGGTACCGAGGTCCGCCTGAAGTGCAGGCTGGAGGAGGCGACCGGGGCGCTCGTCGTCGAGGTCGCCGACCGGCACCCCTCCCGCGCGCCGCGCGGCGACGAACCGGAGGCGCCGGCGTACGAGACCCCGGATTACGGCCGCGGCCTGCGTCTCGTCGCCTCGCTCTCCGAGGCCTGGGGGATCACCTACCGTCCGGGCACCAAGACGGTGTGGGCGCGACTGGCCGCCGGGGGCGGTGCGGAGGGCGACCGGATCGAGGCGTACGCGGAGGAGCGCACGCCGACGCGCGACCTGAGGGTGGCGGAGATCCTCGCGGCGGAGCCGCCCCGCCAGGGAGAGGACGCCCTCGACCCGCTGGACGCCCCCGGCCCGCTGGACGCCCTCGACCCGCTGGACGCCCTCGACCCGCTGGTCCCCCGGCGTCCGCGAAGCCCCCGGGAAGCACCCGGTCCCGCCCGTGGCACCTGGCGCGGCGGCTCGTACGGCGACGACTGGCTGGCCCGCCGGACGGGGCGGGACGGGACCTGGCTGGGACGCGGCGCCCTCTCCTTCCTCGCGGAGGCCTCCGACCTGCTCGCCGGGCAGCTCGACGAGGACCTGGTCACCTCCCTCACCGGACAGCTGATCGTGCCGCGGCTGGCCGACTGGTGCGCGGTGTGGCTGGAGGACGAGACCGCCGGCCGCGGCGGCTGGAGCGGGGAGAGCCGGGCCGTCGGCCCCCGCCTCGCCCGCGTCTGGCACGCGAGTGAGAACCGCATCGAGGAGCTGAGCCGTTCCCTGGAGCGGAACCCGCCGCCCGGATACGACCCGCCGCAGGCCGGTCCCGCCCGCTACCCGTGGCCGGACGGGGCGCCCGACACCCCGGGCGCCCCCGGCGCCGCCCTCGCCTACCGGCTCGTCGCCGGCGGGCGTCCGCTCGGCACGCTGGCGATCGGCCGGGGCGGCATCGACCGGTTCCCCGACGAGATCACCGGCCTGGTCGAGGACCTCGGCCGGCGCGTCGCGCTCGCCATCGGGGCCGCCCGGCAGTACGCCCGCCAGGCCACCATCAGCGCCGTCCTGCAGCGCGGGCTGCTGCCCGGCGCCGTCGCCGAGATCCCCGGCGTGCGCAGCGCCCTCGTCTACGAACCCTGCGACAAGGGCGGCCCGAGCGGCGACTTCTACGACCTCTTCCCGGCCGGCCGGGGCCGCTGGTGCTTCGCCGTCGGCGACGTCCAGGGCAAGGGTCCCGAGGCCGCCGTCGTCATCGGCCTGGTCCGGCCCTGGCTGCGGCTGCTCGCCCGCGAGGGCTACCGCGTCGCCGACGTCCTGGACCGCCTCAACCAGCTCCTCCTCGACGACGCCACCGAGGCCGCCGACGCCGCCGCCCGCGCGCTGGTGGCCGCGGGCGCCCGCCCCACCGCCCCCGGCGACGGCCCCCAGACCCGCTTCCTCTCCCTCCTCCACGGCGAACTCGTCCCCTTCGACGGCGGCGTCCGCTGCACCCTCGCCTCCGCCGGACACCCACTGCCCCTGCTGCTCGCCCCCGACGGCTCGGTCCGCGCCGTCGCCCAGCCGCAGACCCTGCTCGGGGTCGTCGAGGACGCCGCCTACACCAGCGAGACCTTCGAGATGTACTCCGGCGACACCCTGCTCTGCGTCACCGACGGGGTCACCGAGCGGCGCTCCGGCTCCCGCCAGTTCGACGACGGCGACGGACTCGCCACGGCCCTGTCGGGGTGCGCGGGGATGGGCGCGGAGCTGATAGCGGAACGGATCACCCAGCTCGTGCACGCGTTCGGGGCCCGTCCGCCGGCCGACGATCTCGCCCTGCTGGTGCTCCAGGCGGAATGACACGGCCGGTGCGGGACAATGGAGCACATGCCTTCCGCACTCCCCGACGGCGAGCCCGTCCCCGCCGACGGCGCGCTGCCCGCGTCCGCGCTCGCCGGGGCCGCCGACCGCCCCCTCGGGTTCTACCTGCACGTCCCGTACTGCGCGACCCGCTGCGGCTACTGCGACTTCAACACCTACACCGCGACCGAGCTGCGCGGCAGCGGCGGCGTGCTGGCCTCCCGCGACAACTACGCCGGGACCCTCGTCGACGAGGTCCGCCTGGCGCGGAAGGTGCTGGGGGACGACCCGCGCGAGGTCCGCACGGTGTTCGTCGGCGGCGGTACGCCGACGCTGCTGGCCGCCGACGACCTCGTACGGATGCTGGGGGCGATCCGCGAGGAGTTCGGTCTGGCCCCGGACGCCGAGGTCACCACGGAGGCGAACCCGGAGTCGGTCGACCCGGCCTACCTGGCGGCCCTCCGCGCGGGCGGCTTCAACCGGATCTCCTTCGGCATGCAGAGCGCCCGGCGGCACGTGCTGAAGGTCCTGGACCGCACCCACACCCCCGGCCGCCCCGAGGCGTGCGTCGCCGAGGCCCGCGCGGCCGGCTTCGAGCACGTCAACCTCGACCTGATCTACGGCACGCCGGGGGAGTCCGACGACGACTGGCGGGCGTCCCTGGACGCGGCGATCGGCGCCGGCCCCGACCACGTCTCGGCGTACGCGCTGATCGTCGAGGAGGGCACGCAGCTCGCCCGCCGCATCCGGCGCGGCGAGGTCCCCATGACCGACGACGACGTCCACGCCGACCGGTACCTGATCGCCGAGGAGAGGCTGTCGGCGGCGGGCTTCGACTGGTACGAGGTCTCCAACTGGGCCACCTCCGAGGCGGGCCGCTGCCTGCACAACGAGCTGTACTGGCGGGGCGCCGACTGGTGGGGCGCGGGACCCGGCGCCCACTCGCACGTGGGCGGGGTGCGCTGGTGGAACGTCAAGCACCCGGGCGCGTACGCGGCGGCGCTGGCGGAGGGGCGGTCGCCGGGGGCGGGCCGTGAGCTGCTGTCGGACGAGGACCGGCGGGTGGAGCGGATCCTGCTGGAGCTGCGGCTCGAGGAGGGGGTTCCTCTCTCGCTCCTCCGTGAGGAGGGGCTTGCGGCCGCTCGCCGGGCCCTGACGGACGGGCTGCTCCGGCGCGGCCCGTACGAGGATGGCCGCGCGGCCCTCACCCTGCGGGGGCGGCTGTTGGCGGACGCCGTAGTGCGGGACCTGGTGGACTGAGGGGCACCCCCGCTTCGGCGGGGAGGATCAACTGCTCGGCCGCGTGGACGAGCTGATCGACGGAACACCTCCGCAGCGGCGGAGAGCGGCCCACCAGGCCCACCAGGCCCACCCCTTCAACGACCGGCCGGTGCTCAGGGCACGGTCACGTGATCGATGAGCCGTTCCACGCTGCCCAGGAGCTGGGGCTCGAGGTCCTTGTAGGACCGCACCCGGGACAGGATGTGCTGCCAGGCCGCTCCCGTGTTCTCGGGCCACCCCAGCGCCCGGCACACCCCCGTCTTCCAGTCCTGCCCGCGCGGCACCCGGGGCCACGCCTCGATGCCCACCGACGCCGGCTTCACCGCCTCCCAGACGTCGATGTACGGGTGACCCACCACCAGCGCGTGCTCGCTCGTCACCGCCTCCGCGATCCGCCACTCCTTCGAGCCGGGCACCAGGTGGTCCACCAGGACCCCCAGCCGCGCGTCCGGACCCGGCGCGAAGGACTCGACGATCGACGGCAGGTCGTCCACGCCCTCCAGGTACTCCACCACCACGCCCTCGATGCGCAGGTCGTCCCCCCACACCTTCTCCACCAGCTCCGCGTCGTGCCGCCCCTCCACGTAGATGCGCCCGGCGCGGGCCACCCGCGCGCGTGCGCCGGGGACGGCGACGGACCCGGACGCCGTACGGGCGGGACGCGCCGGGCCGGCGGCCGGCCGCACCAGCGTCACCACACGGCCCTCCAGCAGGAAGCCCCGCGGCTCCAGCGGGAACACCCGGTGCTTGCCGAAGCGGTCCTCCAGCGTCACCGTGCCCGCCTCGCAGCGGATCACCGCGCCGCAGAAGCCGGTGCCGGGCTCCTCCACCACCAGGCCGGGCTCGGCCGCGACCTCGGGGACGGGCTGCGGTTTCTTCCACGGAGGGGTCAGGTCGGCGGAGTACTGGCGCATTCCGATGACGATACGAGGATCCCGCCCGGCGCGATCAGTCCGACACGCCGAAACGCGCCGCCAGGGCGTCCCGTTGGGCCCGGACGAACGCCGCGTCGACCACCGCGCCGTGACCGGGGACGTACCGCGCGTCGTCGCCGCCCAGCTCCAGCAGCCGGTCCAGCGCGGCCGGCCAGCGGGACGGCACGGCGTCGGGGCCGGCCTGCGGTTCGCCCGACTCCTCGACCAGGTCGCCGCAGAAGACCACCCCGGGGTCGCCGGGGACCAGCACCGCGAGGTCGTGGGCGGTGTGCCCGGGGCCCACGTTCGCCAGCAGCGCCCGACGGCCGCCGCCCAGCTCCAGCGTCCACTCGCCGGACACCGCGTGCCGGGGCGGGACCAGCGCGTCCACGGCCTCCTCCGCCACCCGCGCGTCCAGCCCGTGGCGCACCGCGTCCGCGCGCAGCTCCGCGCGCCCCCGCGCCGTCAGCGCCGTCTCCATGCCCGCCGCCCCGAACACCTCCGCGCCCGCGAACGCCGACGCCCCGAGGAGGTGGTCGAAGTGGGGGTGGGTGAGCGCGAGATGCGTCACACGGCGGCCGGTGAGCGCCCGCGCCCGGTCCCGCAACCGCGCGCCCTCCCGCGGCCCGGAACCCGCGTCGACGAGCAGCACGCCGTCCGCGCCCACCACGAGCCCCGCCGTGCAGTCCCACACCGGAAGCCGGCACCGCCCCACCCCGGCGGCGACCCGCTCCCATCCCGACTCTTCCCAAGTCACGGTCATACCGGGACGCTATCGGGGGAGGGCGCCCGGCACGACGGCGCGGGACCGGCCTTGCCCGGGGTGTACCCCCCGGCCGTACACTGGGCCGGGGAAGTCTGGCACTCGCGTGCGAAGAGTGCCAGGGACGTTACCGCGCGGAGGCTACTGGAGGTGTGCGCGATGCTCAGTGAACGCAGGCTCCAGGTGCTGCGCGCCATCGTCCAGGACTACGTGGGCACCGAGGAGCCCGTCGGTTCCAAGGCCCTCACCGAGCGGCACAAGCTCGGCGTCTCCCCGGCCACCGTGCGCAACGACATGGCGGCCCTGGAGGACGAGGGCTTCATCGCCCAGCCGCACACCAGCGCCGGGCGCATCCCCACCGACAAGGGCTACCGGCTCTTCGTCGACAAGCTCGCCGGTGTGAAGCCGATGACCGCGCCCGAGCGGCGCGCCATCCAGAACTTCCTCGAGGGCGCCGTCGACCTCGACGACGTGGTCGCCCGGACCGTACGGCTGCTCGCGCAGCTCACCCGGCAGGTCGCCGTCGTGCAGTACCCGTCGCTGACCCGCTCGACGGTGCGGCACGTGGAGCTGCTGTCGCTGGCCCCCGCGCGGCTGATGCTGGTGCTGATCACGGACACCGGCCGGGTCGAGCAGCGCATGGTCGACTGCCCGGCGCCGTTCGGCGAGTCCTCCCTGGCGGACCTGCGGGCCCGTCTGAACAGCCGGGTCGCCGGCCGCCGGTTCGCCGATGTGCCGAGCCTGGTGGAGGACCTCCCCGAGGCCTTCGAGGCCGACGACCGCGGTACGGTCTCCACGGTGCTCTCCACCCTCCTGGAGACACTCGTCGAGGAGAACGAGGAGCGGCTGATGATCGGCGGCACCGCCAATCTCACCCGCTTCGGACATGACTTCCCCCTCACGATCCGGCCCGTCCTGGAGGCTCTCGAGGAGCAGGTCGTGCTCCTCAAGCTGCTCGGCGAGGCGAAGGATCCGGGCGTGACCGTCCGTATCGGTCATGAGAACGCCCACGAGGGACTCAACTCCACGTCCGTCGTGTCGGTCGGCTACGGTTCGGGCGGCGAGGCGGTTGCCAAGCTCGGCGTGGTCGGACCGACCCGCATGGACTACCCCGGAACGATGGGAGCGGTACGCGCAGTGGCACGGTACGTCGGACAGATCCTGGCGGAGTCGTAGTGGCCACGGACTACTACGCCGTACTCGGCGTGCGCCGCGACGCGTCGCAGGAGGAGATCAAGAAGGCCTTCCGGCGGCTCGCCCGCGAGCTGCATCCGGACGTCAACCCCGATCCGAAGACGCAGGAGCGGTTCAAGGAGATCAACGCCGCCTACGAGGTGCTGTCGGACCCGCAGAAGAAGCAGGTCTACGACCTCGGCGGCGACCCGCTCTCGCAGGCCGGCGGCGGTGGTGCGGGCGGCTTCGGGGCCGGCGGCTTCGGGAACTTCTCCGACATCATGGACGCGTTCTTCGGCACGGCGTCGCAGCGCGGGCCGCGCTCGCGCACCCGCCGGGGCCAGGACGCGATGATCCGCATCGACGTCGAGCTGGACGAGGCCGCGTTCGGCACGACCAAGGACATCCAGGTCGACACGGCCGTCGTCTGCACCACGTGCAGCGGTGAGGGCGCCGCTCCGGGCACCAGCGCGCAGACCTGTGACATGTGCCGGGGCCGCGGTGAGGTCTCGCAGGTCACGCGGTCCTTCCTGGGCCAGGTCATGACGTCCCGCCCCTGCCCGCAGTGCCAGGGCTTCGGCACCGTCGTCCCCACTCCGTGCCCGGAGTGCGCGGGCGACGGCCGGATCCGCTCCCGGCGCACCCTCACGGTCAAGATCCCGGCCGGTGTCGACAACGGCACCCGGATCCAGCTGGCCGGCGAGGGCGAGGTCGGGCCCGGTGGCGGTCCCGCCGGTGACCTGTACGTGGAGATCCACGAGCTCCCGCACACGCAGTTCCAGCGGCGCGGCGACGACCTGCACTGCACGGTCACCCTCCCGATGACCGCGGCGGCCCTCGGCACCAAGGTGCCGCTGGAGACGCTGGACGGCATGGAGGAGGTCGACATCCGGCCCGGCACCCAGTCCGGCCAGTCGATCCCGCTGCACGGCCGGGGCGTCACCCACCTGCGCGGCGGCGGCCGGGGCGACCTCATCGTCCACGTCGAGGTCCAGACCCCGACCAAGCTCGACCCCGAGCAGGAACGCCTCCTGCGGGAACTGGCCAAGCTCCGCGGCGAGGAACGCCCCACGGGACAGTTCCAGCCGGGGCAGCAGGGGTTGTTCTCGCGGCTGAAGGACGCCTTCAACGGGCGGTGACCGGTCGGTGCCGGGTGGGTGGTGTTCTGCTGCCGGGGGTCCGGGGGTCGTCCCCCGGGTGGGCCCGGTCGGCCGGGGTTGTTCTCGCGGCTGAGGGACGCCTTCGACGGGCGGTGACCGGTCGGTGCCGGGTGGGTGGTGTTCTGCTGCCGGGGGTCCGGGGGTCGTCCCCCGGGTGGGCGCGGTCGGCCGGGGCGGCAGGGGTTGTTCTCGCGGCTGAGGGACGCCCTCGACGGGCGGTGACGGGCGTGTTCGGCGGGCGCCGGGACCCGTCCGCCGACCCGCCGGAAACGGCTCGTGCCAAGGGGAAGGGCGGATTCGGAGTTGTCCGGAGGACGTGACAACATGCCGTCATGTCCTCCGTGCTGACCGATGTCTGCCCGCACCCGATCGTGCAGGCCCCGATGGCGGGCGGTGTCGCCGTGCCGCAGCTCGCCGCCGCCGTGTCCGAGGCGGGCGGACTCGGTTTCCTCGCCGCCGGTTACAAGACCGCGGACGGGATGTACCAGGAGATCAAGCGACTGCGGGGACTGACCTCCCGGCCCTTCGGCGTCAACCTCTTCCTGCCGCAGCCGGAGACGGCCGACCCCGCCGCCGTCGACGTCTACGCCCACCAGCTGGCCGGCGAGGCCTCCTGGTACGAGACCGCGCTCGGCGACCCGGACAGCGGCCGCGACGACGGCTACGACGCCAAGCTCGCCGTCCTGCTGGACGACCCGGTGCCGGTGGTGTCGTTCCACTTCGGCGTGCCGTCCCGCGAGGTGCTGGACTCCCTGCGCCGTGTCGGCACGTTCACGCTGGTCACCGCCACGACCGCGGAGGAGGCCCGGGCGGTGGAGCGGGCCGGCGCGGACGCGGTGATCGCGCAGGGCGTGGAGGCCGGCGGTCACCGGGGCACCCACCGCGACGACCCGGAGACGGACGGCTCCGGCGTCGGACTGCTCTCCCTCGTCGCCCAGGTGCGGGAGGCCGTCGGCATCCCGGTCGTCGCCGCCGGCGGACTCATGCGCGGCGGCCAGATCGCCGCCGTCCTCGCGGCCGGCGCCGCCGCGGCCCAGCTCGGCACGGCCTTCGTCGCCACCCACGAGTCCGGTGCGCACGCCCTGCACAAGCGGGCCCTCACCGACCCCCTGTACGTCCGCACCGAGCTGACCCGCGCCTTCTCCGGCCGCCCGGCCCGGGCCCTGGCCAACCGCTTCCTGCGCGAGCACGGCCCGTACGCGCCCGCCGCCTACCCGGACGTGCACCACCTCACCGCGCCCCTGCGCAAGGCCGCCGCCGGGGCCGGGGACCCGCAGGGAATGGCGCTGTGGGCGGGGCAGGGCCACCGGATGGCCCGCGAGCTGCCCGCCGGGCAGCTGGTGGAGGTGCTGGTCGCGGAACTGGCGGCCGCCCGGACGGCGCTGTCGACGGGAGGTGCCCGATGACCGCGCCGGTGTTCGTCGTCGACCGCTTCGACGCGGGCGGCGGAGGCCGTTACGTGCTCGACGGCCCCGAGGGACGGCACGCCGTCTCCGTGAAGCGGCTGCGGGCCGGTGAGGACGTCGTCCTCACCGACGGCGCGGGCCGCTGGGCGGACGGCGTGGTGCTCGGCGCCGAGGGCAAGGACCGCCTGATCGTCCAGCTGGACCCGGTGACCGAGGAGCCCCCGCAGGAGCCCCGGATCACCGTCGTCCAGGCGCTGCCCAAGGGCGACCGGGGCGAGGTGGCCGTGGAGACGATGACCGAGGTCGGTGTCGACGCGATCGTGCCGTGGGCGGCGTCCCGCTGCGTCACGCAGTGGAAGGGCGAACGCGGGCTGAAGTCCCTCGGCAAGTGGCGGGCGACGGCCCGCGAGGCCGGCAAGCAGTCCCGTCGGGTGCGCTTCCCGGAGGTCGCGGACGCGGCGACGACCCGGCAGGTTGCCTCACTTCTGGCCGACGCCGACTTCGCCGCCGTCCTCCACGAGAGCGGCACCGAACCCCTCGCGACCACCGAACTCCCCGCCTCCGGCGACATCGTGCTGGTGGTCGGGCCCGAAGGGGGCGTCTCCCCCGAGGAGTTGGAGATCTTCGCGCAGGCCGGCGCCAGGCCCTACCGCCTGGGCCGCAGCGTCCTGCGCACCTCCACCGCCGGCACCGCGGCGACGGCCGTGCTCCTGGCCCGCACGGGCCGCTGGTCCTGACGGTCCCGGCCGGCCGGTGAGGGCCCCGGCCGGCCGTCCACCGCGAGCCTTCCGAACCGGCGTCCGCTGCGCGTCGGGCCGGGGTGGTGCGGAGTGGCCGTATGCGCCCTACCGCACCGGCGGCGGCGGTGGCAGGCTGCCGTCCATGGGGGTGCGGGTGAAGAGGGTTCTGCGCGGGACGCGGTGGCGGCGGTCGGTGGCGGCCGCCGGACTCACCGTGATCGCCGTGGGCGGGGTCGTGGCGTGCGAGGGCGGCGGACTCGGCTCCGCGGCCGTCGCGTTCACGACCGACGAGGCCGTGACCGAGGAGCTCAACCGGCGGAAGGCCGAGGTGCGCTGGCTCAGCTGCACCGCGTCCTTCGGGGACGAGAAGAGGAAGAGCGGCTCCCCGCGCACCGCGGGCGAGGACACCGTCGCCTCCGTCGACTGCCAGGGCGAGACCCAGGACGGCAAGGAGATCACCGTCACCGGACGGATCACCCACGCCGTCAACGGCGCCTGCGTGCGCGGGCACATCACCGCGAAGGTCGGCGGGAAGCAGGTGTTCCGGGTCGACGGCCTGGGCGACTGCGACTCCAAGAGCCCGCCGCGCGTGGGCGAACCCACGCGGCGCGGCCCGGACCCCACGGTCACGGTGACCGTCACGACGACCGTGTGGTGCGAGCAGTACCCCTCCTGTCGCCCCGTCGAGGGCAAGTGATCCAAACCCCTGTCCAGGCCGCCCCCCACGTGCGTAGGGTGATCGGGTGACACAGCCCGCATCGGTTGCATCCGCCGCTTATCTCCGGTTCCCGCATCTGCACGGCGAGTTGGTCGCCTTCACCGCCGAGGACGACGTGTGGCTCGCCCCGCTCGACGGCGGCCGGGCCTGGCGGGTCAGCGCCGACAACGTGCCCGTGACCAGTCCCCGCATCTCGCCCGACGGCGCCACCGTCGCCTGGACCTCCACCCGCGACGGCGCCCCCGAGGTGCACGTCGCGCCCGTCGACGGCGGCCCCGCCAGACGCCTGACCCACTGGGGCAGCGCCACCACCCGGACGCGGGGGTGGACGGCGGACGGGCGGGTCCTGGTCACCAGCTCCCAGGGCCAGGCCAGTTTCCGCCGCACCTGGGCCCGCGCCGTCCCCCTGGACGGCGGCCCCGCCACCACCCTGCCCTACGGCCCCGTCGGCGACGTCGTCCAGGGACCCCACACCGTGCTGCTGTCCGCGCCGATGAGCCGCGAGGCCGCCTGGTGGAAGCGGTACCGGGGCGGCACGGCGGGCAAGCTGTGGATCGACCGCGAGGGCGACGGCGGGTTCGTGCGGCTGCACGAGGACCTCGACGGGAACATCGAGTGCCCGCTGTGGGTGGGGGAGAGGATCGCGTTCCTCTCCGACCACGAGGGCACCGGAGCCCTCTACTCCTCCCTCGCCGACGGCTCCGACCTGCGCCGGCACACCCCGCTCGACGGTTTCTACGCCCGGCACGCCGCCGGCGACGGCACGCGCGTCGTCTACTCCAGCGCGGGTGAGCTGTGGGTCCTCGACGACCTCGACGGGGACGGGCCGCGCCGCCTCGACGTCCGGCTCGGCGGACAGCGCGTCGACCTCCAGCCGTTCCCGGTGAACGCCGCCCGCTGGTTCGGCTCCGCCTCCCCCGACCACACCGCGCGCGGCAGCGCCGTCTGCGTGCGCGGCGCCGTCCACTGGGTGACCCACCGGGCCGGCCCCGCCCGCGCGCTCGCCGCCACCCCGGGGGTACGGGCCCGGCGGCCCCGCACCTTCCGCGCGGACGGCGAGGAGTGGGTGGTGTGGGTGACGGACGCCGAGGGCGACGACGCCCTGGAGTTCGCCCCCGCCACCGGACTCGCCCCCGGCGCCACCCCGCGCCGGATCGCCGCCGGGCGGCTGGGCCGGGTCGTGGGGCTCGCCATGGCCCCCGACGGCAGCCGGGCCGCGGTCGCCTCCCACGACGGCCGGGTCCTGCTCGTCGAGCGGGAGACCGGCGAGGTCCGCGAGGTCGACCGCAGCGAGGACGGCGACGTCTCCGGACTGGTCTTCTCGCCCGACTCCACCTGGCTCGCCTGGTCCCACCCCGGCCCGCGCCCGCTCAGCCAGCTCAAGCTCGCCCACACCACCGACCTGTCGGTCACCGAGGCGACCCCGCTGCGCTTCCGGGACTACGCGCCCGCCTTCACCCTCGACGGCAGGCACCTCGCGTTCCTGTCGACCCGCTCCTTCGACCCGGTCTACGACGAGCACGTCTTCGACCTGGCCTTCGTCGAGGGCGTACGCCCGTACCTGATCACCCTCGCGGCGACCACACCGTCCCCGTTCGGCCCGCAGCGGCACGGCCGTCCCTTCGAGACGCCGGACCGTGACGAGACCCCCGACAGCGAGGGCACCCCCGCCACCCGCGTCGACCTCGACGGGCTCGCCGACCGCATCGTGCCGTTCCCGGTGGAGGCGGCCCGCTACACCAACCTGCGGGCCGCCAAGGACGGCGTGCTGTGGCTGCGGCACCCGGTGCGCGGTGTGCTCGGCGCGTCCAGGGCCAGGCCCGACGACCCGGACCCCAAGACCGAGCTGGAGCGCTACGACCTCGACCGGCAGCGCGTCGAGCACCTCGCCGTGGACGCCGACCACTTCGAGGTCAGCGGCGACGGCAAGCGGGTGCTGCTGTGGACCGACGGGCGGCTGAAGGTCGTGCCCAGCGACCGGCGCGCCTCCGGCGACGACGACAGCGACACCAACATCACCGTCGACCTGGACCGGGTCCGCCAGTTCGTCGACCCGGCCGTCGAGTGGCGGCAGATGTTCGACGAGAACGGCCGCATCATGCGGGACAACTTCTGGCGCCCCGACATGAGCGGCGTCGACTGGGACGGGATCCTGGACCGGTACCGGCCCGTGCTCGACCGGCTCGCCACCCACGACGACCTGGTGGACCTGCTGTGGGAGGTGCACGGCGAGCTCGGCACCTCGCACGCCTACGTCGTCCCGCGCGGCGGCTACGGCGACGGTGCGCGGCAGGGGCTGCTCGGGGCGGACGTCTCCCGTCACGAGGACGGCAGCTGGCGGGTGGACCGGATCCTGCCCGCGGAGACCTCCGACCCGGACGCGCGCTCCCCGCTCGCCGCGCCGGGGGTCGCCGTCCGGCCCGGGGACGCGATCGTCGCCGTCGCCGGGCAGGCGGTCGATCCCGTGACCGGGCCCGCGCCGCTGCTGGTGGGGACGGCGGGGAAGCCGGTGGAGCTGACCGTGTCGCCCGCGGGGGGCGGCGAGCCGCGGCACGCGGTGGTCGTGCCGCTCGCCGACGAGGAGCCGCTGCGGTACCACGCGTGGGTCGCGGACCGGCGGGCGTACGTGCTGGAGAAGTCCGGCGGGCGGCTGGGGTACCTCCACGTCCCCGACATGCAGGCGCCCGGGTGGGCGCAGATCCACCGCGACCTGAGGGTGGAGGTGCTGCGGGAGGGACTGATCGTGGACGTGCGGGAGAACCGGGGCGGGCACACCTCGCAGCTCGTGGTGGAGAAGCTGGCCCGGCGGGTCGTGGGCTGGGACCTGCCCCGGGGGATGCGGGCGGAGAGCTATCCGCGGGACGCGCCCCGGGGGCCCGTGGTGGCGGTCGCCAACGAGTTCTCCGGCTCCGACGGGGACATCGTGAACGCGGCGATCCGCGCGCTCGGGATCGGGCCGGTGGTCGGTACCCGCACGTGGGGCGGCGTGATCGGCATCGACAGCCGGTACCGCCTGGTCGACGGGACCCTGGTGACCCAGCCCAAGTACGCCTTCTGGCTGGAGGGCTACGGGTGGGACGTGGAGAACCACGGGGTCGACCCGGACGTGGAGGTCGTGCAGCGGCCGCAGGACCACGCGGCGGGACGGGACGTGCAGCTGGACGAGGCGGTGCGGCTGGCGTTGGAGGCGCTGGAGTCGACGCCGGCGAAGGTGCCGCCGCCGTTGCCGTAGCCGGGGACCCGCGGGCGGGAGGCGCCCCGTCGTCGGCACCTGTGCCGTCCCGGGGGGCGCCTCCCGGGTCTTCGGAGCACCGGGGAGGCGCGACCGCCCGCGGGTACGATGACCCGTACGTGATCAGCTGGCTCGAGGAGGGTTCATGGCTGGGGAGCCTCAGGACGACTGTCTGTTCTGCAGGATCGTCGCGGGGAGCATTCCGGCGACGGTGGTGCGGGAGACGGAGACCACCCTCGCGTTCAGGGACATAAACCCCCAGGCGCCCACCCACGTCCTGGTGATCCCGAAGGCGCACCACCGGGACGCCGCCGCCCTCGCCGCCGCCGCGCCCGAGCTCGCCGCGGACGTGCTGCGGGAGACGCAGGCCGTCGCCGACGAGGAAAAGCTGGAGAGCTACCGGATCATCTTCAACACCGGCAGCGGCGCCGGACAGACCGTCTGGCACGCGCACGCCCACGTCCTGGGCGGCCGCGGCCTCGAGTGGCCCCCCGGATAAGCCGCCTTGTCCGTACGTGAACTGGTGGTCCTCGGCACCGCCAGCCAGGTCCCCACCCGGCACCGCAACCACAACGGCTACCTGCTGCGCTGGGACGGCGAGGGCATCCTGTTCGACCCCGGCGAGGGCACCCAGCGCCAGATGCTGCGCGCCGGGGTCGCCGCCCACGACCTGAACCGGATCTGCGTCACCCACTTCCACGGTGACCACTCCCTCGGCCTCGCCGGGGTGATCCAGCGCGTCAACCTCGACAAGGTGCCGCACGAGATCACCGCCCACTACCCGCGCTCCGGACAGCGCTTCTTCGACCGCCTGCGCTACGCCACCGCCTACCGCGAGACCGTCGCCCTCACCGAGGCCCCGGTCGACACGGACGGCCCCCTCGTCCGCGCCCCCGGCTACACGCTGGAGGCGCGGAAGCTGTCCCACCCCGTCGAGGCGTACGGCTACCGGCTGGTCGAACCCGACGGCCGGCGCATGCTGCCCGACCGGCTCGCCGCGCACGGCATCAAGGGTCCGGACGTCGGCCGCATCCAGCGCGAGGGCGTCCTGGACGGGGTCCCGCTGGAGGAGGTCAGCACGGTGCGGCGCGGGCAGCGGTTCGCGTTCGTCATGGACACCCGGCTGTGCGACGGGGTGTACGCGCTCGCCGAGGACTGCGACCTGCTGGTCATCGAGTCCACGTTCCTCGACGAGGACGAGGGACTCGCCGTCGACTTCGGCCACCTGACCGCCGGACAGGCGGCCCGGGTGGCGCGCGAGGCGGGCGTACGGCACCTCGTCCTCACCCACTTCAGCCAGCGCTACCCCGACCCGGAGGAGTTCGAGCGGCAGGCGCGGGCGGCCGGGTACCAGGGCGAGCTGACCGTGGCGCGCGATCTGCAACGGGTGGCGCTTCCGAAGCGTCGGTGAAACCGCCGTACGATATTTCGATGCCCGTACCAAAAGCCGAACTGCACCTTCACATCGAAGGCACCCTGGAGCCCGAGCTGGCCTTCGCGCTCGCCGCGCGCAACGGCGTCGAGCTGCCCTACGCCGACACCGACGCGCTCCGTGCGGCGTACCGCTTCGAGGACCTGCAGTCCTTCCTGGACCTGTACTACGCACTCATGGCCGTCCTGCGCACCGAGCGGGACTTCGAGGACCTCGCCGACGCCTACCTCGCCCGTGCCGCCGCGCAGGGCGTGCGGCACGCGGAGATCTTCTTCGATCCGCAGGCGCACCTCGCGCGGGGCGTCGGCATGGGCACCGTCGTCGAGGGGCTGTGGCGGGCGCTGGGCCGCAGCGTGGAGACGCACGGGGTCTCCACCCGGCTGATCCTGTGCTTCCTGCGGGACGAGTCCGCCGAGTCGGCCCTGGCCACCCTGGACGCCGCGAAGCCGTACCTGGACCGGATCACCGGCGTCGGACTGGACTCGGCGGAGGCCGGGCACCCGCCGGTGAAGTTCCGCGAGGTGTACGAGGCCGCCGCCGCGCTGGGGCTGCGACGGGTCGCTCACGCGGGGGAGGAGGGGCCGCCGGAGTACATCACCGAGGCGCTGGACGTCCTCGGCGTGGAGCGGGTCGACCACGGGCTGCGCTGCGTGGAGGACCCGGCGCTGGTGGAGCGGCTGGTGCGGGAGCGCGTGCCGCTGACGCTGTGCCCGCTGTCCAACGTGCGGCTGCGGACGGTCGACGTCCTCGCCGACCATCCGCTGCCGGCGATGCTCGAGGCGGGGCTGGTGTGCACGGTCAACTCCGACGACCCGGCGTACTTCGGCGGCTACGCCGGGGACAACTTCGACGCGGTGCGCGAGGCGCTGGGCCTCGGCCCGGAGCGGCTGCGCGAGCTGGCGCGGAACTCCTTCCTCGCCGCCTTCCTGGACGACGACGAGGAGCGGCGGGCGCGGTACCTCGCCGAGGTGGAGGCGTACGACTTCGGCTGACCGCGGCGGCGCTGGGCCTCAGCGGGCGCCCGGCGCCCGGGTCGCGGCTGCCGTGTCGTAGGTGTGCCGGGCCGGGGCCGGGGTGCCGTCGAGGGGGATCTCCACCACCGGCTGCTCCGGGGCGCCGACCTCGGGGACCGGGCCCGCCGGGGTGCCGGTGGCCGCGGCGACCACGGCCGCCGGGTGGCCGCCGCGGCGGCGGACCGCGCCCGGCAGCAGCGGGCGTCCGCCGGTGTGCAGGGCGACCGCGGTCATCGGCAGCGCGACCAGCAGCAGACCGGTGCCGAGGACCGCGCCCATCACCGGGAACCCGGCCTGCGCGGAGAGCACGCTGCCGGTCAGCGGCCCCGCGGCGGTCCCCAGGGACGACGCCGAGCCGACCAGCACGGCCCAGCGCCCCCGCGGGTCCAGCGAGGCCGCCAGGCCGATCAGGTACGACAGCACGACCGGGTAGATCGTGTTCCAGGCGATCTCACCGGCGGCGAAGCTGCCCAGACCGGTCGCGGAGGCGCTGAGCGCGATGCAGCCGGCGATGACGACCGTGCCGCCGCCGATGGGCAGCGCCCGCCCCAGCCGCGACCCCAGCGCGCCCGCGCCCAGGACGCCCAGCAGCCCGGCGCCCAGCGCCACCGCGAAGACGACGCCCACGGTCGGCTCGGACAGGTGTGCCTGGTCGACCCCGATGCGCCCGCTCACGCCCCACAGCGCGTTCTGGGCGAGCGACCACAGCAGCATCGCGCCGGCGAGGACCGCGCCCGACCGCCGGTGCGGCAGACGGGCGGTGCCGTCCGGACCGGTGCGGCGCGGACCGGGCGTGCCGGCCGGCAGCCGGGACGTCAGCGGCCACACGGCCAGCGCGGTGAGGGCGACGGCGGCCAGGGTGAGTCCGTGTCCCGGCAGGCGCGGCACCGTCAGGTACACCACCCCCGCGAGCGCGGACACGCTGAGCAGCCCGAGGGCGGAGGCCCGGTGCGGGTCCCGTTCCGCGGCGATCCGGGTGGCGGCCACCGTGGTGGCCGTGCCCGAGCCGAACCCGCCGATCATCGCGCCGGCGACGACGGCCGGGACGGCGGTGGTGAGGGCGGCCCCGCCGTAGCCGACGGCGGCCAGCAGCAGGCCCAGCCGGGCCAGGGTCCGGGCCCCGACCCGCTCCACGCGCGAGGCCAGCAGGAACCCCGCGGTCGCGGAACTCAGCAGCAGCGCGCTGCCGGCGGCTCCGGCCTGGGTGGCGGAGAGGTCGAGTCCGCGTTCCAGCCGGCCGACGGTGGTCGGCAGCAGGTACGGGGCGAGGTACCCGGCCGTGAAGAGGGCGACGAGGGGCCAGGGGGCGGTGCGGGGGGCGAACACGGGCGTTCCCGGGGCGTGCGAAAGGGACGGTGCGAGGACCGTGGGGAAGGAGGGGGCGCCGACCGTCGACGGACAGGGGCGCGCGGGCAATTTGTATCAAGCGGGGGGAGAGCAACGGGAGCGCGCGAGGTGTGATCTGGAACACTCTTGTGTTTGAGGTTCCGGAAAGGCGGGCAGAAGCCTCCGCTATCGCCAGTGAACGCTGCCGCCACCTGCGGGAATCGCCGTCTCCACCTTCGTCCGGATCTCCCGCATCACGGCGATGATCCGCTCCTCCCGCTCCGGCGTCAGCCGGGCCACCGGCACCGAGCAGCTGATCGCGTCCCGGGCGGGGGAGTCGTACCGCAGGGCGAACCCGAAGCCGACGATCCCGGGCACGCCCTCCTCGCGGTCCACGGAGTGGCCGCGTTCCCGCACCCCGGCCAGGTCGGCGGCCAGCGACTCCCGCGTGGTGTGCGTGTTCGGCGTGGCCGCCTCGTACGGCCCCTCGGGCAGTTCCCCGTCCGGCCGCTCCGCCAGCAGCGCCTTGCCGAGCGCGCCCACGTGCGCCGGCAGCCGCCGCCCCACCCTGCTGATGGTCCGCAGGTACTCGTGCGACTCGCGCGTCGCCAGGTACGCCACGTCGCGGCCGTCCAGCCGCCCCATGTGGATCGTCTCGCCCAGCGCGTCCGACGCCTCGTCCAGGTACGGGCGCACGGCCTGCACGCGCGGGTCGGAGTCGAGGTAGCCGGTGCCGGTGAGCAGGGCCCGGATGCCGATGCCGTAGAGCGAGCCGGTGACGTCGGTGCGGACCCAGCCGCGCGCGATCAGCGTCTGCAGCAGCGCGTACATCGAGCTGCGCGGCACCTCCAGGGTCTCCGCCAGCTCCTGCAGGCGCGCCGGACGGTCGCCGCGCGCGGCGAGCAGTTCCAGCACCTCCGTCGTGCGCGCGGCGGACTTCACCTCGCGCACGCCCCCTGTCTCCGGCATGCGCCGATCGTAGTCCGGCGGGAGGAGGCCCGGACCGGGCCATTGACGGCTCTCGTTCGCCTACTTAACCTTCATTTTCATACATGGATGACGTCTACATGGGGAGATGAGTGCGGGTGAGTCCCGACACGGACCCGAGCGGTACGGCCGCGGTGGCGCGGCGCCTGGCGGACGGGATGGCGCACGGGGTGCTGTCCTTCCCGCTCACCGCCTTCCACGAGGACGGCTCCCTCGACCCGGACGGCTTCCGCGCCTACGTCGCCGAGCGGATCGCCACCGCCCCCGGCGCCGTCTTCCCCGCCTGCGGCACCGGGGAGTTCTTCTCCCTGGACGAGGACGAGTACCGGCAGGTCGTCACGATCACCGTCGAGGAGAGCGCCGGCCGGACGCCGGTCGTCGCCGGCACCGGCTACGGCTGGGCGCAGGCCGCCCGCTTCGCGCGCATCGCCGAGGAGGCCGGCGCCGACGCCCTCCTCGTCCTGCCGCACTACCTCGTCGCCGCCCCGCAGGACGGCCTCGTCGCCCAGCTCGAAGCCGTGGCCGCCCGCACCCGGCTGCCGCTGATCACCTACCAGCGCGGCCAGGTCGCCTACACCGCCGACTCGCTCAGGCGGATCGCCGCCCTGCCGAACGTCATCGGCCTCAAGGACGGCCACGGCGACCTCGACCGGCTGCAGCGCCTCACCCTCGCCGCCCCCGAGGGCTTCCTCTTCTTCAACGGCGCCGCCACCGCCGAGGTCCAGGCCCGCGCCTACGCCGCCGTCGGCGTCCGCGCCTACTCCTCCGCCGTCCACGCCTTCGCCCCCGAGATCGCCGGCGCCTGCTTCACCGCCCTGCGCGACGGCGACCACGGCACCGTCGACAAGCTGCTGCGCGACTTCTACGTGCCGTTCGTCGAACTGCGCGACCGCGTCCCCGGGTACGCGGTGTCGCTGGTGAAGGCGGCGGCCCGGCTGCGCGGACGCCCCGTGGGCCCCGTGCGCGCCCCCCTCACCGACCCCACGCCCGGCGACCTCGCCGACCTGCGGGCCCTGCTCGCCACCGGACTCGACCTCGTAGGAGCCGCCCTGTGACCTCGCCGACCTCCCGCGACCTGACCGTGACCGAGGTCCGCCTCACGCCGATCCTGGTCGCCGACCCGCCCCTGCTCAACACCCAGGGCGTGCACCAGCCGTACACCCCCCGCCTGATCGTCGAGGTGGTCACCGCCGACGGCACCACCGGCCTCGGCGAGACCTACGGCGACACCGCGTACCTGGACCTGGCGCGGCCCCTCGCGGACCGGCTCGTCGGCCGTCAGGCGGGCGACCTGAACCGGCTGTTCACCGAGGCCGACGAGGTGGCCGTCGACGCCGCCCGGGTCTCCGGGCAGGTCGACGTCGGCGGACTGCGCGGCGTGCAGACCGCCGACAAACTGCGCCTGTCCGTGCTCTCCGCCTTCGAGGTCGCCTGTCTCGACGCCCTCGGCAGGAGCCTCGGCCTGCCCGTGCACGCCCTGCTCGGCGGCAAGGTGCGCGACACCGTCGCGTACAGCGCGTACCTCTTCTACAAGTGGGCCGGGCACCCCGAGGGCGTGGCGGCCGAGAAGGACGACTGGGGCGCCGCCGTCGACCCGGCCGGCATCGTCGAACAGGCCAGGACCTTCAAGGAGCGCCACGGCTTCACCTCCTTCAAGCTCAAGGGCGGCGTCTTCCCGCCCGACGAGGAGATCGCGGCCGTCCGCGCCCTCGCCGCCGCATTCCCCGGACACCCCCTGCGCCTGGACCCCAACGGCGCCTGGTCCGTGGAGACCTCGCTCAGGGTGGCCGCCGAACTCGGGGACGTCCTCGAGTACCTGGAGGACCCGACCCTCGGCACCCCCGCCATGGCCGAGGTGGCCGCCCGCATGCAGGGGGCGGCGCGAAGCGCCTCGGACAAGGGCGGCGGCGGGCGGCGGGTGGGCGTGCCGCTCGCCACCAACATGTGCGTGACGACGTTCGCCGAGATCAAGGAGGCCTTCGTCCGGAACGCCGTCCAGGTCGTCCTCTCCGACCACCACTACTGGGGCGGACTGCGCAACACCCAGCGGCTCGCCGCGGTCTGCCGCGCCTTCGGCGTCGGCGTCTCCATGCACTCCAACACCCACCTGGGCATCAGCCTCGCCGCGATGACCCACGTGGCGGCCACCGTGCCCGACCTGCACCACGCCTGCGACTCCCACTACCCCTGGCAGTCGGAGGACGTCCTCACCGAACGCCTCGTCTTCGAGGACGGCGCCGTGCGGGTCCCCGACGCGCCCGGCCTCGGCGTCGAACTCGACCGCGACCGGCTGGCGGCCCTCCACCGGCGGTGGCTCGACGACGACGGCTCGCTGCGGGACCGCGACGACGCGGCCGCCATGCGCGTCGCCGACCCGGACTGGACCACGCCCGCCGTACCGCGCTGGTGATCCCCCCGCGGACCCGCCCGGAGCGACGGTCGTCGCACCGTCGGTGGCGTGGTGCACACTGGCTGGAACCGCACCACGTCAGGGAGCGCACCGTGAAGGCGACCACCGGGAAGGCGACCACCGGGAAGGCACACACCGGGGAACCGCCCCGCCCGCCCCGGGCCGATCCCCTCGCCGCCCTGCGCACACCGGACGACCCGCCCTGGGACGTCTACCTCACCGGCACCGTCTTCCTCGACATCGTCTTCACCGGGCTCGACTCCGCCCCGGTGCGCGGGACCGAGTCCTGGGCGCGCGGGATGGGGTCGAGCCCCGGCGGCGTCGCCAACATGGCCACCGCCCTGGCCCGGCTCGGCCTGCGCACCTGCCTCGCGGCGGCCTTCGGCGACGACCACTACGGCGAGTACTGCTGGGACACGCTGGAGCAGGGCGAGGGCATCGACCTCTCCCCGTCGCGCACGGTGCCCGGCTGGCACTCACCGGTCACCGTCTCCATGGCCTACGACGGCGAGCGCACGATGGTCTCCCACGGCCACGAGCCTCCCCCCGAGGAACCCGCCCACCCGTCGCCCGCCACCGCCCTCAAACGACGCCCCCCGGGCGCGGACCTGCCGCCGTGCCCTCCCCGTGCGCGCGCCGCCGTCGCCTCCCTCACCCCCGGCCGCGGCGCCCCCTGGATCGCGCGGGCCGCGCGCGGGGGGACCCGGATCTTCGGCGACGTCGGCTGGGACGACACCGGGGCGTGGGACCTGGCGGCGCTGCCCGACCTGCGGCACTGCGAGGCGTTCCTGCCGAACGCGGAGGAGGCCATGCGGTACACCCGCACCGACTGCCCCCGCGCGGCGGCGCACGCCCTCACCGAGCACGTGCCCGTCGCCGTGGTCACCCTCGGGGCGGAGGGCGCGTACGCGGTGGACCGGCGCACGGGGGAGAACGCTTCGGTGCCGGCGATCGACGTCGAGGCGCTCGACCCGACCGGGGCGGGGGACGTGTTCGTGGCCGGGTTCGTCACCGGCAGCCTGGCCGGCTGGCCGCTGGCCGACCGGCTCGCCTTCGCGGGGCTCACGGCGGCGCTGTCCGTCCAGGAGTTCGGGGGATCGCTGTCGGCGCCGGGGTGGACGGAGATCGGGGCGTGGTGGCGGAAGGTGCGGTCGGTCGAGGGGCAGGACCCCGCGGCGCTGCGGCGGTACGAGTTCCTGGCGGAGCTGGTCCCGCAGGAGCCGGCGCGGCCGTGGCCGCTGCGGCGGGCGGTGCCGACGATCGGCTTCCGCCGGTCCGCCTGAGACGGGCCCGCCGCGCGGGCCCGGGACGCGGGCCCGCACGGTCGGTGAAAAGCCCTACGGGCTTGTCACTCGTCCGTCGTACCCTGGGAACCGCGAGGCCGCCCTCCGGTGCGCGGCCGTGACGAGGAGGATCCGCAGGCCTTCAGAGCCGGCCCATGACTCAGACACCCACAGCTCACACCCCCGCGCAGGGACAGGCGAGAGTGCAGTTCACCGTCCCCGCACAGCACCCCATGGTGACCGTGCTGGGCTCCGGGGACTCCCTCCTGCGCGTGATCGAGAAGGCCTTCCCGGGGGCAGACATCCACGTCCGGGGCAATGAGATCAGCGCGGTCGGCGACGCCACGGAGGTCGCCCTGGTATCCCGCGTGTTCGACGAGATGATGCTGGTGCTCCGCACCGGGCAGCCGATGACGGAGGACGCAGTGGAACGCTCGATCGCCATGCTCAAGGCGAGCGAGAACGGGGAGAGCGACGGCCAGGAGACCCCGGCCCAGGTGCTCACGCAGAACATCCTGTCCTCGCGCGGCCGCACGATCCGCCCCAAGACGCTCAACCAGAAGCGCTACGTGGACGCGATCGACAAGCACACCATCGTCTTCGGCATCGGCCCGGCCGGTACCGGCAAGACGTACCTCGCCATGGCCAAGGCGGTGCAGGCCCTGCAGTCCAAGCAGGTCAACCGCATCATCCTGACCCGTCCGGCGGTCGAGGCCGGAGAGCGGCTCGGCTTCCTGCCGGGCACGCTCTACGAGAAGATCGACCCGTACCTGCGCCCGCTGTACGACGCGCTGCACGACATGCTCGACCCCGACTCGATCCCGCGCCTGATGGCGGCGGGCACGATCGAGGTCGCGCCGCTGGCGTACATGCGCGGCCGCACGCTCAACGACGCCTTCATCATCCTCGACGAGGCCCAGAACACCAGCCCCGAGCAGATGAAGATGTTCCTCACCCGCCTCGGCTTCGACTCGAAGATAGTGATCACGGGTGACGTCACGCAGGTCGACCTGCCCGACGGCACCAAGTCCGGACTGCGGCAGGTGCAGGACATCCTGGAGGGCCTGGACGACGTCCACTTCTCCCGGCTGTCGTCCCAGGATGTCGTCCGGCACAAGCTGGTGGGCCGTATCGTCGACGCGTACGAGCAGTACGACAGCCGGCACGGCACCCAGAACGGCACCCACAAGGGCGGCCGGAGCAAGGCCGGGCACAAGGGGAAGTAGACCGAGCACCAGATGTCGATCGACGTCAACAACGAGTCCGGAACCGAGGTCGACGAGCAGGCGATCCTCGACATCGCCCGCTACGCGCTCGCGCGGATGCGCATCCACCCGCTCTCCGAACTCTCGGTGATCGTCGTGGACGCCGACGCCATGGAGCAGCTGCACATCCAGTGGATGGACCTGCCCGGGCCGACGGACGTCATGTCGTTCCCGATGGACGAACTGCGCCCCCCGTCCAAGGACGACGACGAGCCCCCGCAGGGGCTGCTGGGCGACATCGTGCTCTGCCCCGAGGTCGCCGCCAAGCAGGGTGAGGAGGCGCCGACGCGGCACACCATGGACGAGGAGCTCCAGCTGCTCACCGTCCACGGTGTGCTGCACCTGCTGGGCTACGACCACGAGGAGCCGGACGAGAAGGCCGAGATGTTCGGCCTGCAGGCCGCCATCGTGGACGGCTGGCGCGCGGAGAAGGGCCTCACCGGCCCGTCCCCGGCCCCGACCGTGTCATGAGCCCGACCCTCGTCCTCGGCGCGATCGCCCTGGTCGTCGTCGCCTGGCTGGCCGCCTGCGCGGAGGCGGGCATCGCCCGCGTCTCCAGCTTCCGGGCCGAGGAGGCCGTGCGCTCCGGTCGCCGGGGCGGCGCCAGGCTCGCGCAGCTCGCCGCCGACCCCACCCGCTACCTCAACGTCGCGCTGCTGGTCCGCGTCGCCTGCGAGATGGCCGCCGCCGCCCTGATCACCCACGGCTGTCTGCGCGCGTTCGACGGGACCGCCGAGGCCCTGCTGATCGCCATCGCGATCATGGTCCTGGTCTCGTACGTCGCCGTCGGGGTCTCCCCGCGCACCATCGGCCGCCAGCACCCGCTGAACACCGCCACGGCCGCCGCGTACGTCCTGGTCCCGCTCGCGCGGGTGATGGGCCCGGTCCCGTCGCTCCTCATCCTCATCGGCAACGCCCTCACCCCCGGCAAGGGCTTCCGGCGCGGACCCTTCGCCTCCGAGGCGGAGCTGCGCGCGATGGTCGACCTCGCGGAGAAGGAGTCGCTGATCGAGGACGAGGAGCGCCGCATGGTGCACTCGGTCTTCGAGCTCGGCGACACCCTCGTGCGCGAGGTGATGGTGCCGCGCACCGACCTGGTGGTGATCGAGCGGTACAAGACCATCCGCCAGGCCCTCACCCTCGCCCTGCGCTCCGGCTTCTCCCGCATACCGGTGACCGGCGAGAACGAGGACGACATCGTCGGGATCGTCTACCTCAAGGACCTGGCCCGCAAGACGCACATCAGCCGGGACGCCGAGAGCGAACTGGTCTCCACGACGATGCGCCCGGCGTTCTTCGTACCCGACACCAAGAACGCCGGCGACCTGCTGCGCGAGATGCAGAAGCAGCGCAACCACGTCGCCGTCGCCGTCGACGAGTACGGCGGCACGGCCGGCATCGTCACCATCGAGGACATCCTCGAGGAGATCGTCGGCGAGATCACCGACGAGTACGACCGTGAGCTGCCTCCGGTGGAGGAGCTGGGCGGGGACCGCTACCGGGTCACCGCCCGCCTCGACATCACCGACCTGGGCGAGCTGTACGGGCTGGAGGAGTACGACGACGAGGACGTGGAGACCGTCGGCGGACTGCTCGCCAAGCAGCTCGGCCGGGTGCCGATCGCGGGCGCCTCGTCCGTGGTGGAACTCCCCGACGCCCGCGAGCTGCGGCTCACCGCCGAGGCGTCGGCCGGACGCCGGAACAAGATCGTGACGGTGCTGGTGGAGCCGGTGACCCCCGCGGACCCGCCCGCCGGCGAGGAGGAGGAGCCGGAGTGACCCCGCGGGAGCTGCGCGCCCTGTGCCTGTCCTTCAACGCGGCGGTGGAGGAGTTCCCCTTCAACCCGGAGACCTCGGTCTTCAAGGTCGGGGGCAGGCTCTTCGCGCTGACCGCACTGGACGCACGGCCCCTGAAGGTCAACCTCAAGTGCGACCCCGAGGACGCGATCCGGCTCCGCGCCGGGCACCCGGACCTGATCGTCCCCGGCTGGCACATGAACAAACGCCACTGGAACACGGTGACGGTCGACGGCACCCTCCCGGACCGCCTGGTCCGGGAGCTGGTCGAGGACTCGTACGACCTGGTCGTGGCCGGCCTGCCCCGAGCGGACCGCCTGCGCCTCGACCGCCCCTGAGACCGGAGACGCAACCCCCTTATGCTCGGATCATGACCGACACCACCGCCCTCGACCCCGAGGACCGCAAGATCGTCACCCTGGCCCGTTCCGCGCGGGCCCGCAACGGCGTGCCCGAGGGGGCCGCCGTGCGCGACGAGACCGGGCGGACGTACGTCGCCGGGACCGTGGCCCTGGACTCCCTGAAGCTCAGCGCCCTGCAGACGGCGGTGGCGATGGCCGTGGCGTCCGGCGCGAAGTCGCTGGAGGCGGCGGCCGTGGTGACCGAGGCGGCGTCGGCGTCGCCCGAGGACCGGGCGGCCGTGCGGGACCTCGGCGGCCCCGCGACCCCGGTCCTGGTGGCCGGTACCGACGGCACGGTCCGGGAGACGGTCACCGCGGGCTGAGACCGCGAAGAGCGCGTCCCCGCCTCCGCGGCCGCCGGGCCCGTCCGGGCCACGGCGGATCCACCCCGGCGGACGGCCGGACCGGGCCCTCGCGGGCGCCGGGTCCGGCCCCGTTCCGGACGGTGGTGCGGCGCGGCCTCCCGCATCAGGGAGAATGGGCGCCATGAGTGTTCGTACCCAGTCATCCGAGCAGCCCGCCGACGCCGTCCACCGGGCCGGCTTCGCCTGCTTCGTGGGCCGCCCCAACGCGGGCAAGTCCACCCTCACGAACGCTCTGGTCGGGCAGAAGGTGGCGATCACCTCGAACCGGCCGCAGACCACCCGGCACACCGTGCGCGGGATCGTGCACCGCGAGGACGCGCAGCTGATCCTGGTGGACACCCCCGGACTGCACAAGCCGCGCACCCTGCTCGGCGAGCGGCTGAACGACGTGGTCCGCACCACCTGGGCCGAGGTCGACGCGATCGGCTTCTGCATCCCCGCCGACCAGAAGATCGGCCCCGGCGACCGCTTCATCGCCAAGGAACTGGCCGGGATCAAGAAGACCCCGAAGATCGCGATCGTCACCAAGACCGACCTGGTGGACGGCAAGGCGCTGGCCGAGCAGCTGATCGCCGTCGACCAGCTGGGCCGGGAGCTGGGCATCACCTGGGCCGAGATCATCCCGGTGTCGGCGACCGCGAACAAGCAGGTCGACCTGCTCGCCGACCTGCTGATCCCGCTGATGCCGGAGGGCCCCGCCCTCTACCCCGAGGGCGACCTCACCGACGAACCCGAGCAGGTCATGGTCGCGGAGCTGATCCGCGAGGCCGCCCTGGAGGGCGTCCGCGACGAGCTCCCGCACTCCATCGCCGTGGTCGTCGAGGAGATGCTCCCGCGCGAGGACCGCCCCGCCGACAAGCCCCTCCTCGACATCCACGCCAACCTCTTCATCGAGCGCCCCAGCCAGAAGGGCATCGTCATCGGCCCCAAGGGCAAGCGCCTGAAGGACGTCGGCATCAAGTCCCGCAAGCAGATCGAGGCACTCCTCGGAACACCTGTGTTCCTGGACCTGCACGTGAAGGTCGCCAAGGACTGGCAGCGGGATCCGAAGCAGTTGCGGCGTCTGGGTTTTTGACGGGGTGGGCGTCGGTGTCGGGTCTTGCGGGTGGGTCGGGGTGCCTGCCGCGCGGCGGTAGCCGCATGTCGGTACAGCCTGGACCTGCACGTGAAGGTCGCCAAGGACTGGCAGCGGGATCCGAAGCAGTTGCGACGTCCGGGTTTTTGATCACGCGCGCTGCTCGCGCAGCAGCTCCCGGAACCAGCCGTACGACGCCTTGGGGGTCCGCTCCAGCGTGTCAAAGTCGACGTGGACCAGACCGAAGCGGCGGGTGTGGCCCTCCGCCCACTCGAAGTTGTCCATCAGCGACCACACGAAGTAGCCGCGTACGTCCACGCCCGCCTCGACCGCCCGGTGCAGCGCGCGGATGTGGCCGTCGAGGTAGGCGATGCGGTCCCGGTCGTCCAGCCCGTCGTACGCGCAGCCGTTCTCGGTGACGACCACCGGCGGGAGCCGGTCGCCGTACCGGGCGCGGAAGGCGGTGAGGAGTTCCGTGAGCGCCTCCGGGACCACCGGCCAGCCGAAGTCCGTCACCGGACGGCCCTCGATCTCCCGCACGGAGAAGGGGAGTCCGGCCGGCATCCGGACACCGCCGAAGTCGGTCTCCGTGTCCTGCGGGGCGCCCACGCCCGTCGGCGCGTAGTAGTTGATCCCGTACCAGTCCAGCGGCTCCGCGATGACCTTCAGGTCCGCCTCGACGTCGCCCGGCATCAGCTCGCCGATGCCGTCCGGGTAGCGGCCGAGGAGCAGCGGGTCGGCGAACATCCCGTTCAGCAGGGCGTCGTAGAAGCCGGCCGCCGCCACGTCCGCCTCGTCCCCGGAGGCCGGCCAGGTCGGCGCGTGCGAGTTCGCCACGCCGATGTCGTCCGCCCCCGCAGCCCGCAGCGCCCGTACCGCCAGGCCGTGTGCGAGGAGTTGGTGATGGGCCACCGGGAGCGCGTCGAAGAGCAGTGTCCGGCCGGGGGCGTGCACGCCCAGCCCGTGGCCCAGCAGGGTGTGCTCGGCGGGCTCGTTGAGGGTGATCCACTTCGTCACCCGGTCGCCGAGCCGCCCGGCGACCTCCGCCACGTACTCCGCGAACCGCTGCGCGGTGTCCCGGTCCAGCCAGTCGAGATCCGCCGGCAGGTCCCAGTGGAACAGCGTCGGCACCGGCCGTACGCCCGCCGCGCACAGCTCGTCGACCAGCCGGTCGTAGAAGTCCAGGCCGCCCCGCGCGCGCACCCTCGGCCAGGAGACGGAGAAGCGGTACGCGTCCACGCCCAGGCCGGCCAGCAGCGCCACGTCCTCGCGGTACCGGTGGACGTGATCGCAGGCCACCGCCGCCGTCGAGCCGTCCCGCACCCGCCCCGGCTCGTCCGTGAACACGTCCCACACGGACCGCTCGCGGGTGTCCGCCGCCCCCTCGATCTGGTGTGCCGAGGTCGACACGCCCCACAGGAAACCGGCCGGGAAACGGGGGATCGGGTTGGTCGTCGCCATGGCCCGGATCATCCGCACCGTCGGCGGTCGGAGTCAACGCCCTTGCGCGCCAAGCCGGTTACGCACCCTCCTTCAGTACTCTCCTGATCAGCTCCCGCTGTTCCTCCGTCAGCCGGGGGTCCGCGCAGTACACCGACCTGCCGTCCACGGTGATCCGGTAGCCGAAGCCGTCCGGCACCCCGGCCGGCGGTGTGCCCCGGCCGGCGGCCAGCACCCGCTCGGCCAGGGCGTGCCACTCGTGGGCGTCGGCGCGGCCCGAGGTGTCCACCTCGGCCTGCCGCTCGATCCCCGCGAACCCGCCCGTGCGCCGCACCTGAATACGCATGGGTCCCTGTCTAGTACGGAACTACAGCGTCCGCACTCCCACCCGCTCCCAGGCCTTCGACACCGCCCGCAGCTCCTCGCCCTCCCCGTACCGGGCGCGCGCCGCCTTCACCGTCAGCGTCGCGAAGTCCGTGAACCGCGCGTCCTGCTCCAGCTCCCCGCCGGTCAGCACGTCGTACCAGACCTGCCCCGCCCGCTCCCAGGCGTGTCCGCCGAGCGCGGTGGCCGCCAGGTAGAAGGCGTGGTTCGGGATGCCCGAGTTGATGTGCACGCCGCCGTTGTCGCGGCCGGTGCGGACGTAGTCGTCCATCGTCGCGGGCTGCGGGTCCTTGCCGAGGACGTCGTCGTCGTACGCGGTGCCCGGCGCCTTCATGGAGCGCAGCGCCTCGCCCGTGACGCGCGGGGCGAGCAGCCCGGCCCCGATCAGCCAGTCGGCCTCCCCGGCGGTCTGGCCGAGCGTGTACTGCTTGATGAGCGAGCCGAAGACGTCCGACACCGACTCGTTGAGCGCGCCGGACTGGCCGAAGTAGTCCAGGTTCGCGGTGTACTGCGTGACGCCGTGGGCTAGTTCGTGGCCGATGACGTCGATGGGGATGGTGAAGTCGAGGAAGATCTCCCCGTCCCCGTCGCCGAACACCATCTGCTCGCCGTTCCAGAAGGCGTTGTTGTAGTCCTCGTCGTAGTGCACGGTCGCGTCCATCGGCAGCCCGTCGCCGTCGATCGAGTCGCGGGAGTACGCCTTCAGGAACAGCTCGAACGTGGCGCCCAGACCGGCGTAGGCGCGGTTGACGGTGGCGTCCTGGCCGGGCGCCTCCCCCTCGCCGCGGACCTTCCTCCCCGGCAGGTCGGTGCGGTGCCGGGCGTCGTACACGGTGCGGTGCGGCTTCCCCGGCTCGGCCTCGGCGAGCGTGGCGACGGCCGGCGCGCCGACGACCGTGGTCAGCCGGCGCTGGGTGCGCTCGTAGGCGTCGCGCCGCAGGGTGCGGCGGGCGGGGCCGTGGAGCGCGGGGTCCTCGGCCTGTGCGAGCCGGTCGAGGACGTGCGGCGGGACGATGGTGCAGAAGACGGGCTGGAAGCCCCCGTTCTCGGTCATGTCCGGCACCATTGCACCGCGTTGGCGCTCTGTCACGGGGAGCGACGTGGATCGGGTGAAATGTCGGCAACCGTCCGTCATGGTGGTCGCGGTGTGTTATCCGTACGGGTGGTATGTGACCCATTGCGCAGTCGTCCGCGCCCCCCTGCCGACGCCCCGGTCCCGCATACTGATACACGCGGCCCGCGTCCGGAAAAGCTCGGCTAGCATGCTCCGCATCATGCATTTCGGGCTGCTTCTCCTTAGCTGCCGCGGTGAGGGTCTGCAGTAGAGGCCGACCCCCTCCCCGCGGAGTTTGGCGCTGCGCCGTCGGCCGTCCACCAGGACACACCGAGGAGCCCCCGCATCATGGCGAACCGCCAGCAGCCCAGCCCCATGCCGATCCACAAGTACGGCCGCTACGAGCAGGTCGACATCCCCGACCGCACCTGGCCGGACAAGCGGATCACCACCGCTCCCCGCTGGCTCTCCACCGACCTGCGCGACGGCAACCAGGCCCTGATCGACCCCATGTCGCCCGCCCGCAAGCGCGCCATGTTCGACCTGCTGGTCAGGATGGGCTACAAGGAGATCGAGGTCGGCTTCCCGGCCTCCGGCCAGACCGACTTCGACTTCGTGCGATCGATCATCGAGGACCCGGACGCCATCCCGGACGACGTCACCATCTCCGTGCTGACCCAGGCCCGCGAGGACCTGATCGAGCGGACGGTGGAGTCCCTGAAGGGCGCCAGGCGCGCCACCGTCCACCTGTACAACGCCACCGCACCGGTCTTCCGCCGCGTGGTCTTCCGCGGCTCCAAGGACGACATCAAGCAGATCGCCGTCGACGGCACCCGGCTGGTGACGGAGTACGCCGAGAAGCTGCTGGGCCCCGAGACGGAGTTCGGCTACCAGTACAGTCCGGAGATCTTCACCGACACCGAGCTGGACTTCGCCCTGGAGGTCTGCGAGGCGGTGATGGACGTCTACCAGCCCGGCCCGGGCCGCGAGATCATCCTCAACCTGCCGGCGACCGTCGAGCGCTCCACCCCCTCCACCCACGCCGACCGCTTCGAGTGGATGCACCGCAACCTCTCCCGCCGCGAGTACGTCTGCCTGTCGGTCCACCCGCACAACGACCGCGGCACGGCCGTCGCCGCCGCCGAGCTGGCGCTGATGGCCGGCGCCGACCGCGTCGAGGGCTGCCTGTTCGGGCAGGGCGAGCGCACCGGCAACGTCGACCTGGTCACCCTGGGCATGAACCTGTTCTCCCAGGGCGTCGACCCGCAGATCGACTTCTCCGGCATCGACGAGATCCGCCGTACGTGGGAGTACTGCAACCAGATGGAGGTCCACCCGCGCCACCCGTACGTGGGCGACCTGGTCTACACGTCCTTCTCCGGCTCCCACCAGGACGCCATCAAGAAGGGCTTCGACGCCATGGAGGCCGACGCGCGGGCCAGGGGCGTCACCGTCGACGACATCGAGTGGGCGGTCCCGTACCTGCCGATCGACCCCAAGGACGTCGGCCGCTCCTACGAGGCCGTCATCCGCGTCAACTCGCAGTCCGGCAAGGGCGGCATCGCGTACGTCCTGAAGAACGACCACAAGCTGGACCTGCCGCGCCGGATGCAGATCGAGTTCTCGAAGATCATCCAGGCGAAGACGGACGCCGAGGGCGGCGAGATCACCCCGGCCGACATCTGGGCGGTCTTCCAGGACGAGTACCTGCCCAACCCGGAGAACCCCTGGGGCCGCATCCAGGTCGCCAACGGCCAGTCCACCACCGACCGCGACGGCGTGGACACCCTCACCGTCGAGGCCACGGTCGACGGCACGGAGACCACCCTGGTCGGCAGCGGCAACGGCCCGATCTCGGCGTTCTTCCACGCGCTGCAGGGCATCGGCGTCGACGTACGGCTGCTGGACTACCAGGAGCACACGATGAGCGAGGGCGCCTCCGCGCAGGCCGCCTCCTACATCGAGTGCGCGATCGGCGACAAGGTGCTGTGGGGCATCGGAATCGACGCGAACACCACGCGGGCCTCACTGAAGGCGGTCGTCTCCGCCGTCAACCGCGCAACGCGCTGACCAGCCGCATCGGCGGTACGACGCCCCGCCCGCCGGAAAACGGCGGGCGGGGCGCCGTCACATACCGGCCATCTCCTCGCGCGGGTCACGGAAAGGTCTCGTCCAGGGTGCTGACTCCACCTCGCGGATGTGGCTAACATCACGCAAGCGGCGGCGATGATGCCGTGGCGTTGACGGAGGTGCGACGTGCTGCCAGGACGGGGACCCAACGGCCGTGCCGCGGCCGTCAGACTGTCGCGCCTGCTGGGCACCCGCACCGCGTGGACGGCCGTCGGCGACGGGGAGTTCTTCTGCCCCGGCTGCGGGGGCGACCGCAACTACCAGCGGCTGACCGGACAGCGCCGCTTCGCCCTGCTCGGCGTGCCCGTGCTGCCGCGCGGCGAGACCGGGCCGGTGGTGGAGTGCGCGGCCTGCCGCCGCCGCTTCGGCACCGACGTCCTGGACCACCCCACCACCACCCGCTTCTCGGCGATGCTCCGCGACGCCGTCCACACCGTCGCCCTCGCGGTACTGGCCGCCGGCGGCACCTGCTCGCGCGCCTCCCTGGAGACGGCCGCCGTCGGGGTGCGCGCCGCCGGCTTCGAGGACTGCACCGAGGACCAGCTGGCCGCGCTCGTCGAGGCGCTGGAGGCGGACACCGGCCGCTTCACCGGCGAGCCCTGCACGGCGGGCCTGGCCATCGAACTGCACGAGGCGCTGGACCCGCTGGCCCCGCACCTCGCCGCGCCGGGCCGTGAGTCGATCCTCCTGCAGGGCGCCCGCGTCGCCCTCGCCGACGGCCCCTACACGCCCGCCGAACGCGACGCCCTGGCCACCGTGGGCGCGGCCCTCACCATCCGCCCGGACGACGTGGCCCGCCTGCTGGCGGCGGCGGCGCGGACCCCGTCGTGACCCCGCGGCGGACCGGCCGCCCCCGGGCGGCGCGGCGCGGGTCACAGCACGAGGCACATCACCCTGCGGTCCTCGCCCGGGCCGAAGTAGTCCCGGCGCAGCCCCCCGTCGGGCGGCTCCGGCCGGAAACCCAGGGAGCGGTAGAGCAGGATCGCGGCGTCGTTGGCGGGCTCCACGGTCAGCCGGACCCGTTCGGTCCCGCAGCGGCGCAGCCGCGCCAGGATCTCCGCCATCAGCTCCCGGCCCAGCCCGTGCCGGCGCCGGTCCTCGGCCACGCACAGGCCGAGGATCCAGCTGTCCCGGCTGATCGCCGTGGTGGCCGCCAGGACGTAGCCGCGCAGCCGGCCGTCGCCGTCGTCCAGGACGAGCAGGTGACCGGCGTGACCGGCGTACAGGTCGAAGAGCTGCCGCAGCAGGAACGCCGGGTAGGCGACCTCCTGGAAGACCTCCGCGTCGAGCCGCTGCAGTTCGGGCAGATCGGACTCCCGTGCCGTCCGCAGCAGCGGGGGCCGTGGTTCCGGTAGAGGTGTCGGCCGGGTGAGGCGCTTCTCGTGGTCCAGGGCGCGCTCAAGCGGTTCGGCGGTCATGCCACCCCCAGTCGGGACGTGAGACGTCAACGCGGCAGCCGTGGCCGCCGTTCACACGAAGGAGGGAATGCGGACCCCGGTGGCGACCGGCGGCTGCCTCTGGCTAGAGTGAGCGTCCAACTCGCCCCGTGCAAGGGCGAGTTCGGGTGTGACAGGGCTGTGCTGGCGTGCGCCTGACGTGCGCCGGGTCACGGAGGACTGGCGTGTTCCTGGCTGTCTCCGCGTGCCGACCGGGCTTACCGTGCGAACACCGGAGTCGCTTCTTCGTCCGCCGACGTCCACGAGGACTCGTGCGCTGAGCACACGGTCTTGTCCGACACCGAATGGAACCTGGCAGGGTGATGATGGACCGCAACGCCGACGCGCCGTGGTCGCAGTTCGACCCGGAGGCGTACGTCGACCTCAACTACCGCACCCCGCTCGAGGTCGACCTGCTGATCGTGGGGCTCATGCGCGACTATTTCAGCCGCTGCTACGAGCGGGGTGTCCCGGCCTCGGTCCGGGGCGTCGACGTGGGCGCCGGCGCGAATCTCTATCCGGCGCTGTCCATGCTGCCCTGGTGCGAGAAGATCCTCCTTCTGGAATACGCGGCTCCGAACGTCGAGTACCTGGAGAAGCAGGCGGCCGGCGGCGGGTACGACACGGTGTGGGACCCGTTCTGGGACGTCCTGCGCGAGGCCCCCGCCTACCGGGCCGTCGAGCCCAGGAGCCGGTTCGGCGAGATCGTCCGGGTGGAGCGCGCCAACCTGCTGGACCTCGACGGACAGCGGCGCTGGGACATCGGGACCATGTTCTTCGTCGCCGACTCGATGTCCGAGTGCCCCGACGAGTTCCGGCGGGGCGTGGAGTGCTTCATGGACGCGCTGAACGAGGGGGCCCCCTTCGCCGCGGCGTTCATGAAGGAATCGCTCGGGTACCAGGTCGGCGCACACAGGTACCCCGCCTACCGGGTCGGCGCGGACCGGGTCCGGGAATGCCTGGAGCCCTTCACCGGCGAGCTGGAGATCCACGACCTGGACCACATGGTGCGGCCGGGGCACGAGGGGATGATCCTCGCCCTGGGACGGCGGGATTAGGCGATTGCCGCCCCGTGGGAGCGGGGACCATGTCTGAACACAGGGCAACGAGATCTGTACGAGGGGTGCGGGGATGCAGATCAAGCCGCGGCAGCACATGCTGGACATCTGGCGGGCCATGGCCCGCCATTCGTTCGACGACGGGAAGCTCGTCTGGGAGGACACCGACGGGCTGAGCAGCGTCGCCGACGCCGAGCGGCTGCTCTGCCTGCTCTATCCCGCCACCGAGGTCCCCGCCTTCCGCCTCGACCAGCCCGACACCACCGAACGGGACGTGCTGCGCGCGCTGGAGGGGGTCGGCAGCCGGCTGGAGATCCCGCCCAACCTGATCACCGCGCTCTCCCAGTTCATGCGCAGCCACACCGGCCCCGACGACAGCCCCACCTTCGCCGGCGGACACTACTTCCGGCCCGCCGAGCCCCGGCAGAAGCTCACCCACGAGCAGTACCAGCTGGGCGTGGTCGACTCCTACTCCATGTCCGTCACGCTCTGCCTCGCCACCCTCGGGTTCCTCAAGGTCTACGAGACCAGCACCACCCGCCCCGACGTGCGCAAGGCCCTCGGCGAACTGAGGGAGGCCACGAACACCCGGCTGACCGCGGCGATGATCAGCCTGCTGCGCTCCTTCACCGTCAACGTCTTCGACGCCGAGTCCGAACAGGGCAAGCGGCTCATCCAGGTCATCGGCCAGGACAGGCAGTCCGACCGGGCCGTCCTCCAGCAGTTCTCCCGCCGGTTCCGCCCGCTGCGCGCCACGATCATCGAAAGCCTCAGCCGCGGCATCCAGGTCGACGAGAGCATCCGGGACGAGAGCCAGCTCTTCGAGTGCGGCTGGGCCTGGGGCGTGGTCAAGGACGCGCCGACCATCACCGACCTCGACATCCCGGTCCCCGGCCAGCCCGACGGCATCGCCGACCGGCTGCCGTACGTGTACTTCACCGTGATCGCCCTGGACGGCATCCAGGACCTGTTCTCCGACCGCACCCTCACCCTGGGCCTGCTCGACGCCGACCAGCAGAAGCTCGCCGAGGCGTTGCGCCTGCGCTGGGAGCTCAGCCAGCAGTACTGGTCGGCCATCGCCCGGTTCGGCAGCGAGCGCTGGCCCCTGGAGGACCTGCCCTGGCAGACCACCGGACTGCAGCTGGAGTCGGAGTACTTCTCCCTGACCGTCGCGGCCATCCTCGTCCACGACCTGGTCCGCCGGAAGGCCACCGACGACGACCTCACCCGCACCGTCGCCATCATGGAGCGCCTCGCCGACCGGGGCCGCGTCAGCAGCCGCATGACCAGGAACGACCCGGCCATCGGGCTGCACTACCCGGGCGTCACCATGCCGCTCGCCGGGTCCGAGCGGTCCGGCGGGGTGCTGCAGTGGCGGATGACCGACTTCTCGGCCCAGCTGCTCAAGCGGATCATCCAGCTCGCGGAACTCTCCCGGAACATCGACGCGCAGGACCGCCTGCTCCGCCTGGGCGAGCAGGTGTTCGAGCACCTGTGGAACCGGCGGATCGAGGACGGCGAGGGCACGGGCCTGTGGGACAACGCACGGGCCGTCTACCCGGACACGCGGGTCAACAGGCGCCTCTCCTGGAGCATCACCGAACGCGTCACCGAGTGCCTGGTCGCCGCCCGCAACCTCTACGAACAACAGCCCATCCGCAGTCCCGAACTCGCCCAGCTGGCCCGGGACATGCTCAGCGAGGCCACCCACCTCTTCGGCAAGGAACAGCTGGAGGCCTCCGCCGCCCCCGACGGGAGCCGGGCCCGGGCCATGCGGAGCATCGAGAGCCGGCTCGACCACGCCCGCAGCCTGGTCGACGACCGGCCCGCGACCGCGTTCGCCCTGGCCCTGCCGGTGCTCCAGGAGCTCGACACCCTGGCCCAGGCCCGAGGCGCCGCCGCGCAGGAGGTGTGAGCCGTGCTCGTCTTCGCCGCCTCCGACAAGGGGGGCACCGGCCGCTCGGTGACCAGCGCCAACCTGGCCTACCAGCGCGCCCTCGCCGGTGACCACGTGGCCTACGTCGACTTCGACTTCGGCTCGCCCACCGCCGCCGCCGTCTTCGACGTGCCCGGCGCGATGCGCGGCACCGAGGAGAGCGGCCTGCACTCCTACCTCGAGGGCACGGTCACCGAACCGGCCAGGATCGACGTCTGGCGGCAGACCGAGCACCCCCAGCTGCGCGCCCGGCCCAACCAGGCGGGCCGCCTGGTGCTGCTCCCCGGCGACGCCGGCGGCGGCGAGTTCGCCACCGGCGAGGACGCCCTCGACCGGTGCGTCGACCTCCTGCTGCGGCTGCACGGCGAGTTCGACCTGGTCGTCGTCGACCTCAGCGCCGGCCGCAGCTACGCCGTCGACATGGTCCTCGCCGCGACCGCCCACCCCCGGATGCGCTACGTCGCGTTCCGCTGGCTGGTCTTCCACCGCTGGACCCGGCAGCACGTCATCGCCGCCGCCGGACTCGTCCACAAGGAGCACGGCATCATCAGGGGCGGCGTCGAGCGCGGACACGACGAGGAGGCGCTGCGGGGCGCCGTCCGCTTCGTCCGGGCCGCCGTACCCGACCCGGACTCGCCGCTGTGGTCCCAGGGCTCGCCCGCCCAGGCCGCCTGGATGCAGTCCTGCGACGAGGCGCTGCGCCGGCTCGCCGCGGAACACCGCATCGGCGACAGCGTGGTGCTCGGCGTCGTCCCCCTGGAACCCATCCTGCAGTGGCGCGAACAGCTCATCACCGAAGAGGACGTCCTCTCCACACAGATCGCCAACAAGGAGACACTGGAGGCGCTGGAGGAGATCGCGCGACGGCTCACCGACGACGACCACTGGGGGCGGCCATGACGGAAGCGGTGTTCCGCGAGACGGCCGCCGAACCACGCACCCAGGCGGTGCCCCTGTCCCACCTCTCCCTGGAACTCGGCCACCTCTACATGGAGGACTTCGAGGCCGGCCCCGGGCACCTGCGGCGCCACTTCGAGCGGGTGCGCCCCTGGGCGGAGGCGGCCCGCGCCGGCGCGGCCGCCGCCACCGGCGGCAAACGCCCCCGGATCAGCACCTGCTTCCTGATCGACGACTACTTCACCCGCTTCTCCGCCCCCGCCGACGTCGTCCCCATGCTGCTGGAGGAGGCCGACCGGGCCGGGCTCGTCGTCGACTACCTGGCCCGCGAGTCCGGCTGCGCCGTCGCCGGCAAGGTGCCCGTCGCCGAGGCCGTGGCCGGACGCATCGTCGAGGAACCGCCGCCCGGCAGCTACGGCCTGCGCCCCCCGGCCGCGCAGACCGGCTGGCTGGCCAACGGCGAGCGCAGCCCCGTCGCACGCGCCCCGCAGGCCATGCAGAAGGCCACCGCCTGGCGGCCGCCGAAGGAGACCGCCGCCCGCCGCCACTCCGTCTTCCTCGACGTCGAACTCTGGGACGACGGCCCCGACGGACACCGCACCTGGTCCTGCCCCTTCCTCGCCGCCGTGTGGCAACTCGCCCGTCTCGGACTGCTGCGCAACGAGGGCGAGGCCGTCCTCGAGCCGCAGCCGCACACCGCCGCCGCCTTCCCCGACGACTGGGACGAACTGCCCCCGCTGCTGCGGCTCAACCCCCGCGCGGACCCGTTCGCCGCCTACCGGACCTGCTCGGTGATCCCCAGCCGGTTCTTACCCGTCGAGCACGCCGTCCGCGTGATCCTCGACCAGATCCAGGTCGACCCCGGGGCGCTGGCACAGACCGCCGAGCGTTCCGCCCGCGAGAACACGGCCGTCCCCGACTCGGTGGCCGACCGCATCTCCTACGTCTTCTACGCGGGGCAGTGAGATGACGCCGGGGAACACGACGCCGGGGGAGACGCCGCCCGTCGTGCTCGCCTGCGGCGAGGTCCGCACCTGTCTGCTGCCCGCCCTGCAGGCCCTCGACAGCCGCGCCGCCGCCCAGCTCCTCGGACTGCGCGCCGACGAACGCGTCCTGCTCTCCGAACGCCCCAACCTCTACGGCCGCTCCCCGGACACCCTCACCGGCGTCGACTGCCCCCTGCCCAGCGCCAACGGCGCCAGGATCCGCGCCGTCGGCACCGTCGCCGCCCGGGCCTCGCTCACCGAGGGACGCGTCCTGCAGAGCTCCGCCCACTTCGGCCTCTCCGCCGCCGGACCCGACCACCGGCGCCCCTGGGGCCACTACCTCGTACGGCCCGGAACCCTCGAACCGTTCGGGAGACTGCCGCACGAGGCCGTCGCCCAGGGCCTGCTGAACGGCGGGCGGCACGGCGAACTCGACGTCGGGCTGATCGCCGACGGGCTCCTCACCCGCCTGCTGCGCCACCCCCTGCTCGACCACCGCCCGCCCCTGAAGTCCCGCCCCACCCGGCTGCGCTGGGTGGCCCTGCCCGCCGGACGCGACGAGGTGCCGTCGATCGAGCGGTTCACCCTCGCCGAGGACGAACTGCGCACCGTACGGCTCCGCGTCCCCGCGGGCACGCCCGCCGGTGACGTCGCCGGGCTCTGCGACGACCTCGCCCTGCACGACTGGCTGCTCACCACCGTCGTCCGCATCCTGGACGGCATCCGGCTGGGTGTCGCGGAACCACCCGCCCGGCCGCGGTCCCGGGTCGGCGAGGACCGCCCCGCCGTGGTCACGGCGCTGCGGCCGGCCGTCGACCACCTGCTGCACCTGTGGATGCCGCGGGCCCGCGTCGCGCACGCGCTCGCCCCCCTCTGGGAGGCGCTGGAGGACCGCCCCGGCTTCACCCGCCAGTGGCGCACCCTGGTGCAGCGCATCCGGGACCAGCTCGCCCTGCACGCGATTCCCCCGCCCCACCGGGAGGCCGAGTTGACTCCCTGACCGCGGGCCCGGCCCCGCACCACCCCGACGCACATCCCCGCACCCCGATCCGACGCGCATCCCAACGGGGGGAGAAGCGAGATGAGCACGGCACAGTCACCCCAGCCCGAGAACACGGCGCCCCCGCCCGGCGCGGGACACACGCCGGGCCGCGAGGCCGGTCCGGCGATCCCCGGCCCGGCCCGGCCCCGGCCGTCCGGCGCCCCGGACGGCACGCCCCCGGCACCCTCGGCCGACCGGGCCGAGTGGACGCGCAGACTCCTCGCCGGCCTCACCGTCGGCCTCGTCGTCTGGGGCGTCGCCGCGCTGCTGAGCCCCGGGAGCGGGGCGCTTCGGCAGCTCGCCGCCGCCGGGCTCTGCGCCACCGCCGCGGTGGCCCTCCAGTACCTCCCCGCCCGGGACCGGAAGCCCGACGAACAGGCCCTGCGGGCCCAGAGCGTCCTCGCCGAGACCGCCGCCACCGTGCGGGACGGGCTGCGGCGGCACGAGGACGACCTGCGGACCGGGCTGGCCCGGCACACCGAGGACATCCGGCAGCTCGTCGAGACCCGCCTCACCCCGCAGCCGCCCGGCCCCGACTCCTACCCGCCGCTCGACCGCGTCCGCACGGAGGGCGTACCGGAACTCGCCAAGCGCTTCGCCGAGGCGCTCTCGCCCGGGCCGTCGATCCTCTACACGTTCGTCCGCCTGGAGATGCAGCGGGTGCTCGGACACATGGCGGCCCTCACCAGTATGAGCGTGGAGTGCCACGGCGAGAACCACGACTGGATGCTCACCCTCACCCACGCCGCCGAGCGCTCCGTCGACGCCATCAGCACCTCCGTCGACCGCGAGTTCTGGAACAGCGAACCCGCCAGCCGCTACCTCGACGCCCAGCGGGAGGCGATCGAGGAACACGGGGTGCCCGTACGGCGGCTGTTCCTGCTGGCGAGCGCGCGCGAACTCGACGACCGGCTGCTGCGGCTGTGCGACGAGCAGCAGGCGCTGCACATCGAAGTGCGCGTGGCCGTCCTGCCGGAACTGCCGCCGCACCTCCAGCGCGGCACCACCGACGACTTCATCGTCTACGACGAGGAGGTCTCCTTCGAGATCGAGCAGGACCTGCGCGACGTCAACGTCAGGACCCGGCTCATCGCGCGGCGGGACCACGTCCAGGACCGGATGAAGCGCTTCCGGGAACTCTGGGAGGCGGGCATGAGCATCCGCGAACTGGAGGTGCGGGTCGACGACGAGGAGGACGGCACCTGGATGGTCGACCGGGCGTAGCCCCCGGCATCGCTCCCGGCGCCGCTCCCGGGGGAGCGACGCCGGCCCCGGACGCCCTGCGACCGCGGGCACGAGGTGTTCGCGCCGGTCGTGCGCGGCCCGGACGGCGCCGGGAGCGCGGGTCGCCGGGGAGGCCGTGAGCCGCACGGCTCACAGGGTGTGGTGCAGCCAGCGCTGGATGGTGCTGTTGACGCTGCCGGACAGGGCGCTCAGGCTCTCGATGGCCTCGCGGTCCTCGGGTCGGGGCGGGATGCCGGCGGCGGTCAGGGCGGCGTGCAGCTCCAGCCGGCGGCGGTCGCGCGGATCGAGGGCGGTGCCGAGGCGGTCGGCCGGGCGCGGGGGCGGGAGCAGGTAGTCGCCCTCCGGCGTGAGCGCGGTCGCGGTCATGTCGGTCTCCTCACCAAGGGGTGTCGCTACTGCAGGACAGGAGGCCGATCGCGGGAACCCCGGTTGCGTACGGGGCGAAACGCCACGCCAACGGCGTCATCGGCAGCTCATCGACTTGCAGAGGAAAGGTTGCAAAGAAAGCGTTGCAAGGGATTCTTTGCAACGCTATCTTTGTACCCATGGACGAGCCCCAGGACGCCCGGGACCCGCGGGTCCACCGCCTCGACGCCCGCTCGCTGCGCGGTCTCGCGCACCCCCTGCGCATGCAGCTGCTGAACGTGCTGCGGCGCAACGGACCGGCCACCGCGTCGCAACTGGCCGCGAGGCTGGGGGAGTCCAGCGGATCCACCAGCTACCACCTGCGCCAGCTCGCCGCCCACGGCTTCGTGGAGGACGCGCCGGAGCACGGCAAGGGGCGGGAGCGGTGGTGGAGGGCGGCCCACGAGGGCGTGCGGTTCGACGAGGCCCTGCTCGAGGACCGCACGCCCGAGGTCCGCGGGGCCGTCGAGCTGTTGTTGCACGAGGTCGCCGACCAGCACACCAGGGAGCTCGCGACCTGGCTCGGCACGCGGGGCGACTGGCCCGAGGAGTGGCGCCGCACCTCGGACATGAGCGACTGGACGCTGCGTCTCACGCCGGAACTCGCCGACGAGCTCGTCCACAGGATGCACGACCTCGTGGAGGGCTACCGCGCGCGGTCCCTCGACGGCGACGTCCCGGACGCCGAGCAGGTACGCATCCACACCCACGTCATCCCCACGCGCACGGAATGAGAGGCAGTCCCATGCACCCGGAGACCCATCTCGCCCTGCACCGGGCCCGCGCCACCGAACTCCGCGCGCAGGCCGGTGCGTACCGCCTCGCCGCCCCGGCCGGGCGCACCCGGCGCCTCCGCACCCGCCTCGGCTGGACCCTGGTGGAACTCGGCCTCCGCCTGGTCGCCCCCAGGACGCCGGCCCTGGCCTCCTAGCGGCGGTACGCGCCCCGGGCGGGGTGCCCGGCGCCGGCGCGGCGCCCTTCGAGGGGGCCGGTGGCCCCGACGGTGCGCAGGAACTCCGTCCAGGCCCCCGACCCGACGACGATCACCGGCCCGCCGGTCACCTTGCTGTCCCGGACGGGGACCACACCGGGAAGCCCGGAGGCGACCTCGACGCAGGCTTCGCCGCCGTCGCCGCCGCTGTACGTGCTCCTGCGCCAGCGGGCGTTGCTCAGGTCGAACTCGCGCATCGTCTGTAGTCCTCCGCAGCCGACTCGATCAGGGGCAGGGACGCCTCCGGCGACAGCGCGGCGGCCCTGATGCGATCGTAGGACGCCCGGATTCGCTTCACCAGCGCCGGTTCGTCCAGCAGGCTTCCCGAGAACACGCCCTCTGTATAGACGGTCGGCGGCGCGTCCTCGAACTCCATGAGCCACATCATCTTGCCCATGGCCGGATGCGCTCCCGCGGAGAACGGGAGTACCTGGAGCAGCGCTTTGCGCTGACGCGCCATGGCCGCGATGCGGTCCAGCTGGTGCGCCATGACCGTCGGACCGCCCACGGGGACGCGCAGCACCGTCTCGTGCAGTACCACCCAGTACACGGGCCGGGCAGCGTCCTCGAGGACCCGGGCCCGCTTCATGCGCCCCTTGATCAGTTCTTCGATGTACTCGTCGGCGGCGAACGGATTGCCCGCCAGGAACATCGCCTGCGCGTACTCCCGTGTTTGCAGCAGCCCCGGAACCACAGCGGGCGCGTACTCGCAGATTTCCGTCGCCAGTCGCTCCAGTTCGGCGGCGTGTGCGAAATACTCCGTATAGCTCTGGTCCTTGATGAGCTTGCGCCACATCCGCTCGAAAATACCGTCGGTTTGCAGTGCGTCGTCAATCCGCTGTGCCACGTCCAATTGCGGCTTGCGAATCGCCTGTTCGAACTGGCCGATGTAGCCGCCGGACACGAAAACCCGCGTACCCAGCTCCACCTGCGTGAGCCCCGCGTCCTCGCGCCGCCGCTTCAGTTCCGCGCCGAAGAACTCCCACGCGGCTTGACGTGAACCATTGGCCATAACCAACCCCCTGGTGAAGACCCGCACTTGTAGCGCGCAGCCTCCTGCCGAGTGTAGGTGTGACACGGCATTCTGGAGGTGCGAAGAGTGAAATCGGGAAAGCGAGGGGATCACGGTGGAGGCGCGACACTCGGCGCTCTGGGCCGAAGAAGCGGAGGAAGTGGTGAAGGAATTGCGGGCGGCGCTCGCGAAGGCCGGAATTTCCCTGCCGTCACTGGGGCTGGATCCGGTGAGTCTTGCGCGGGAGGCGCCCTGTCCGCTCGTCGAATTGGGACGGTGTTCCATGGAGACCGCGCGGCGGATCGCGGCGGCGGTGGCGCGGTGAAGCCGCCCGTCGGCGCGCATGTCGTGGACACCCGGACCGAGCGGATCGGCGTGGTCATGGGGCATGAGGGGCCCTACGTCCAGCTGAGGCCGTACGGCGGCGGCCGGGAGTGGGACGCCGACCCCGGTGCCGTGCGCCGCGCGACCCCGGCCGAGCGACTGCGCGCGGCGACCGCCTACGTCAATGCGCGCAGCCGGGGGGAACTCTTCTGACGCGGGGCGGCGGGGTGGGTGCGCACCGGGCCGTTCGTCCGCTCAGGAGGGCGGCCAGTCGCGCGGGGCGGCGCCGGCGACGAGGCGTCCGGCCTGTACGCGGCGAGCAAGGCCGCCGTCCGGTCGTTCTCCCGGACCTGGGCCAACGAGCTCAAGGGACGCGGCATCCGGGCCGACACCGTCACCCCCGGTCCGACCGACACCCCCGGCCCGACGGGACTCGCCCCCGACGCGGAACGGGCCGGGGACCTCAAGCGGGAGACGGCCGCGAAGGCGCCGCTGGGCCGGCTCGGGCGCCCGGAGGAGATCGCCGCCCTCGTGGCCTTCCCCGCCTCCGGGCGGAGCAGCTTCGTGACCGGGTCGAGCCCGTACGTCGACGGAGGCCCGAACCAGATCCGAGTCCCCGGGCGGACGCGCGTCGGGGGGTGCCGTCCGCGTACGGGAGAATGGGGCCATGAGTCTGTTCCGCGACGACGGCATCGTGCTGCGCACCCAGAAGCTGGGTGAGGCGGACCGGATCATCACCCTGCTCACGCGCGGTCACGGGCGGGTACGCGCGGTGGCGAGGGGCGTGCGCCGGACGAAGTCGAAGTTCGGCGCGCGCCTCGAACCGTTCTCGCACGTGGACGTGCAGTTCTTCTCCAAGGGGAGCGAGCTGGTCGGCCGCGGCCTGCCCCTGTGCACGCAGAGCGAGACGATAGCGCCGTACGGGGGCGGGATCGTCACCGACTACGCGCGCTACACCGCGGGCACCGCCATGCTGGAGACCGCCGAGCGGTTCACCGACCACGAGGGCGAGCCGGCGGTGCAGCAGTACCTGCTGCTGGTCGGGGCCCTGCGGACGCTCGCCCGGGGCGAGCACGCGCCGCACCTCGTGCTCGACGCGTTCCTGCTGCGCTCCCTCGCCGTCAACGGGTACGCGCCCAGTTTCACCGACTGCGCGAAGTGCGGGATGCCCGGGCCGAACCGGTTCTTCTCGGTCGCGTCCGGCGGTTCCGTCTGCGCCGACTGCCGGGTGCCCGGCAGCGTCGTACCCTCACCGCAGGCTCTGGGACTCCTCGGCGCGCTGCTTACGGGAGACTGGGAGACCGCGGACGCCTGCGAGGCGCGGTACGTCCGGGAGGGGAGCGGGCTGGTGTCCGCCTACCTGCACTGGCACCTGGAGCGCGGGCTGCGTTCGCTGAGGTACGTCGAGAAGTAGGCACGAGGAGACGAGAGACACATGGCCGTACGCGGGTTCCTGGGGCGTCAGCGCCGGGAGTACAGGACGCCGGAACCGCACCCGTCCGGCGCGCGGCCTCCGAAGCTCCCCGGGGAACTGATCCCGAAGCACGTGGCGATCGTCATGGACGGCAACGGGCGGTGGGCGAAGGAGCGGGGGCTGCCGCGCACCGAGGGGCACAAGGTGGGCGCCGAGCGGGTGCTGGACGTGCTCCAGGGCGGGATCGAGATGGGGGTCGGCGCGATCTCGCTGTACGCCTTCTCCACCGAGAACTGGAAGCGGTCGCCGGAGGAGGTGCGCTTCCTGATGAACTTCAACCGGGACTTCATCCGCAAGTCCCGTGACCAGCTCGACGAGCTGGGGGTCCGGGTGCGCTGGGCCGGGCGGATGCCCAGGCTGTGGAAGTCGGTGGCCAAGGAGCTGCAGGTCGCCCAGGAGCAGACGAAGGACAACGACCGGCTGACGCTCTACTTCTGCATGAACTACGGCGGGCGGGCGGAGATCGCGGACGCCGCACAGGCGTTGGCGGAGGACGTGCGGGCCGGGCGGCTCGACCCGTCGAAGGTCGACGAGAAGACGCTGCAGAAGTACATGTACTACCCGGACATGCCGGACGTGGACCTGTTCCTGCGGCCGAGCGGTGAGCAGCGCACGTCGAACTACCTGCTGTGGCAGAGCGCCTACGCCGAGATGGTCTTCCAGGACGTCCTGTGGCCGGACTTCGACCGGCGTGACCTGTGGCGGGCCTGCCTGGAGTTCGCCTCCCGGGACCGCCGCTTCGGCGGGGCGATCCCCAACGAGGAGCTGCTGGCCATGGAGGGCAGGCAGGAGTAGCCGGCGTTACGATCACGGCTCATCACCGAAGGACCGGGGAGGGGCCGTGGCGGGAGAGACCGTGGCGCTGGACGAGGAGACCGTCGAGCTGGAGCTCATCCAGCTCCGGGAGGACATGTCGGACGCCGTGCGGCTGATGATCCGCAAGCGTGGCGGCGCGGTGCGTCTGCTGAACCACCCCGCCTTCCTCGCCTGCGTCGTCCTGGTGGGGCTCGTCCTCCTCGTCCTGGGGGTCCTGGACGGTGAGTCGGCGCGTGTGGCGTGGGGTGTGGGCCTCACCGTGTGGGCGGTGGCGACGTTCCGGGCGCCGGGCGTCTCGGCCGCTCGCATGCTCGAGGCGAACAGGCACCACGGCCTGCTGCGGATCACCGTCGGCTCCCAGGGCGTGCGGACGGTCAGCGAGCACAGCGATCTGCGCATGGGCTGGGCCAACTTCGGCAGCTACGCGGAGTCCGGGCGGGTCTTCGTGCTGCGCAGTCCTGATCGTGCCGGGAACTGCGCGATGGTGCTGGTGAAGCAGGGGGTGCGGGGGGCGCGGGGCGTGGAGCGGCTGCGGGAGCTGCTCGACCGGCACCTGCCCCGGGTGTGACAGGGGCGGGTCGCGGGGCTCCGACGCCGTCGCGCCCACCCGTGCCGCCCCGGGGACACCTCCCGGGCCTTCACCGCACGGGCGGGCACGACCGCCCGCGGTCGCGTCAGGTCGTCGCGCAGTCCGCGCAGGTGCCGAAGATCTCGACCGTGTGGGCCACGTTGACGTAGCCGTGTTCCGCCGCGATGGCCTCCGCCCACTTCTCCACCGCCGGACCCTCCACCTCCACGGCCTTGCCGCAGTTGCGGCAGACCAGGTGGTGGTGGTGGTCGCCGGTGGAGCAGCGGCGGTAGACGGACTCGCCGTCGGCGGTGCGCAGGACGTCGACCTCGCCGGCGTCGGCGAGGGACTGCAGGGTGCGGTAGACCGTGGTGAGCCCGACCGAGTCGCCCTTGTGCTTGAGCATGTCGTGGAGTTCCTGCGCGCTGCGGAACTCGTCGACCTCCTGCAGACAGGCCGCCACAGCGGCACGCTGCCGGGTGGAGCGGCCCTTCACGGGCGGTCCTGCGGTCGTCACGGGGATGCCTCCTCGGGTCTGGCCGTCTGGCCCGGGCCATTGTGCCAGCCCGGGCCGCGGCGAGTCAGGCGCCGACCTCGTCGGCGGCCCCGCGGCCGGCCGGAATCACGCACTCCGCGGGGTCGCCGCCGGGCTGGGCGGCGGCCAGCGCCCGGGCGCGGCGGCGGGCCAGCGGGGCGGCCAGCGCGGTCAGCGCGATGAACGCGGCGATGGTCAGCAGCACGATCGTCGCGCCGGGCGGCACGTCCTGGTAGTACGAGGTGACCGTGCCGCCGATGGTCACGCTCACGCCGATCGCGACGGCGACGGCGAACGTGGCGGTGAAGCTGCGGGTGAGCTGCTGGGCCGCGGCCACCGGCACCACCATGAGCGCGCTCACCAGCAGCAGGCCGACCACGCGCATCGCGACCGAGACGGTCACCGCGGCCGTGACCGCCGTCAGCAGGTTGAGGAACCGCACCGGCAGGCCCGTCACGCGGGCGAACTCCTCGTCCTGGCTGACCGCGAACAGCTGCCGGCGCAGACCGACGGTGATCAGGACGACGAACGCGGCCAGCAGGCAGATCGCGGTCACGTCGGACGCGGAGACGGTGGACAGCGAGCCGAAGAGGAACGAGGAGAGGTTGGTGGTGGAGCCGCCGGGGGCGAGGTTGATGAACATCACACCGCCGGCCATGCCACCGTAGAAGAGCATCGCGAGGGCGATGTCGCCGCGGGTCCTGGCGTACCAGCGGACCAGTTCCATGAAGACGGCGCCGAGGACGGAGACGAGCGTCGCCATCCACACCGGGGACCAGCTGAGCAGGAAGCCGAGGCCGACGCCGGTCATGGCGACGTGACCGATGCCGTCGCCCATGAGGGCCTGGCGGCGCTGCACCAGGTAGATGCCGACGGCGGGGGCGGTGACGCCCACCAGGACGGCGGCGAGCAGCGCCCGCTGCATGAAGGCGTAGTCGAGGATCTCCATCAGCTCAGCAGTCCCGTACGGATCGGTTCGGCGCCCGCGGGGGCGTGCGGGTGGACGTGGTCGTGGCCGGGCAGCGCGTGCTGGCCGACGGCCTTCGGGGGCGGGCCGTCGTGCAGGACGCAGCCGTCGCGCAGCACGACCGCCCGGTCGATCAGGGGCTCCAGCGGGCCCAGTTCGTGCAGGACGAGGAGGACCGTGGCGCCCCGGGCCACCTGGCCCTTCAGCGTCTCGGCGAGGACCTCCTGGCTGGCCAGGTCGACGCCCGCCATCGGCTCGTCCATGATCAGCAGTTCGGGTGCGGGGGCGAGCGCGCGGGCGATCAGGACCCGCTGGTGCTGGCCGCCGGAGAGGGCGTCGACGGAGTCCTTCGCCCGGTCCGCCAGGCCGACGAGGTCCAGGGCGTGGCGGACGGCGTCGCGGTCGGCCCTGCGGAAGACGCCGAAGCGGGTGCGGGCCAGGCGGCCCGAGGAGACGACCTCGGTGACCGTGGCCGGGACGCCGCCGGCGGCGGTGGTGCGCTGCGGGACGTAGCCCACGCGCGCCCAGTCGCGGAACCGGTGCCTCGGGGTGCCGAACAGATCGATCTCCCCGGCGCTGACCGGCACTTGGCCGATGACGCTGCGCACGGCCGTCGACTTGCCGGAGCCGTTCGCGCCGAGCAGGGCGACGACCTCACCGCGGCGCACGGTGAGGTCGATGCCGCGCAGGACGGGGCGCGCGCCCAGCTCGGCGCGGACGCCGCGCAGGGAAATGACGGGCTCGGTCGTCATGCCGTCCTCCGGTGGTTCGTCGCTCACTTGGCGCCCAGGGCCCTCTGCAGGGCCTTGAGGTTGGCTTCCATGACCTGGAAGTAGTCGTCGCCGCGGGAGGCGTCGGTGATGCCCTCCAGCGGGTCGAGGACGTCCGTCCTCAGGCCGGTGTCGCCGGCGAGGGTCTTGGCGGCCCTGTCGCTGACGAGCGTCTCGTAGAAGACGGTGGTGACGCCGTCGGCCTTCGCCATCCCCTGGAGCTCCTTCACGCGCGCCCCGCTCGGCTCGGACTCGGGGTCCAGGCCGCTGATGGCCTCCTCGGTCAGGCCGTAGCGCTCGGCGAGATGGCCGAAGGCGGCGTGGGTGGTGATGAAGACGCTCTTCTTCCTGTTCGCGAGGCCGGTCTCGAACTTCTCGTCGAGCTCGTTCAGTTCGCCGACCAGGGTCGCGGTGTTCTTCTCGTAGTCGGCGGCGTGGTCCGGGTCGGCCTTCGCGAAGGCCTTGCCGACGCCCTCGGCGACCTCGGCGTACTTGACCGGGTCGAGCCAGACGTGGGGGTCCTCGCCGTCCTTGTGCTCGTGGTCGTGGCCGTGCTCCTCCTCGGCGTGTTCCTCCTCGGCGTGCTCTTCCTCGGCGTGTTCCTCCTCGTGCCCGCCGGCCTCGGCGCCGTGCGCCTCCAGGGAGGTCAGGGTCGCCGCGTCGATCTTCGTCTCCACGGGGGACTGGCCGATGGCCTCGTCGACGGAGGGCTGGAGGCCCTTGAGGTAGAGCGCCGCGTCGGACTCCTCGAGCTGCGCGGTCTGCTTGGCGCTGATCTCCAGGTCGTGCGGCTCCTGGCCGGGCTCGGTGAGACTGGTGACGCTGACGTGCTCGCCGCCGATCCGCTCGGCGAGGAAGGCCATCGGGTAGAACGACGCGACGACGTCGAACGTGCCGCTGTCGCCCGCGGCGGCGCTGTCCGAGGAACAGGCGGTCAGGGTGCCGAGACCGAGGGCGGCGACCGCGGCCAGCGCGGCCGCGGATATGTGAGATCGTCGTACGTTCATGACAGTCATTTTCAACAAATATGGAAACCGTTGTCAACAAAGCACGTGAGGGAGCTGTAAGGGGCACCGAATTGGTCGCGGGGCAGGCCGCGCCGGTAGCCTGAGGGCTTCGCTGGAAGCAATCTCGCTTCGTCGCCCGTCGTCGTAATGAAGAGAGCACCGTGGCCGCCGACAAGATCGACACCATCGTCAGCCTGAGCAAGCGCCGTGGCTTCGTATTCCCCTGCAGTGAGATCTACGGCGGCCAGCGTGCCGCCTGGGACTATGGACCGCTGGGTGTCGAGCTCAAGGAGAACCTGAAGCGCCAGTGGTGGCGCTACATGGTCACCTCGCGCGAGGACGTGGTCGGCATCGACTCGTCCGTGATCCTGGCCCCGGACGTGTGGGTCGCATCCGGCCACGTCGCCACCTTCACGGACCCGCTGACCGAGTGCACCTCCTGCCACAAGCGGTTCCGCGCGGACCACCTGGAGGAGGCGTACGAGGAGAAGAAGGGCCACGCCCCGGAGAACGGCCTCGCCGACCTCAACTGCCCCAACTGCGGCAACAAGGGCACCTTCACCGAGCCCAAGCAGTTCTCGGGCCTGCTCTCCACCCACCTCGGCCCGACGCAGGACTCCGGCTCCATCGCCTACCTGCGCCCCGAGACCGCCCAGGGCATCTTCACCAACTTCGCCCAGGTGCAGGTCGCTTCGCGCAAGAAGCCGCCGTTCGGCATCGCCCAGATGGGCAAGTCCTTCCGCAACGAGATCACGCCCGGCAACTTCATCTTCCGCACCCGCGAGTTCGAGCAGATGGAGATGGAGTTCTTCGTCAAGCCGGGCGAGGACGAGAAGTGGCAGGAGTACTGGATGGAGCAGCGCTGGAACTGGTACACCGGTCTCGGCCTGCGCGAGGAGAACATGCGGTGGTACGAGCACCCGAAGGAGAAGCTCTCCCACTACTCCAAGCGCACCGCTGACATCGAGTACCGCTTCCAGTTCGGCGGCAGCGAGTGGGGCGAGCTGGAGGGTGTCGCCAACCGCACCGACTACGACCTCGGCGCCCACTCCAAGGCCTCCGGCCAGGACCTGGCCTACTACGACCAGGAGGCCGGCGAGCGCTGGACGCCGTACGTCATCGAGCCGGCGGCCGGTGTCGGCCGGGCGATGCTCGCCTTCCTGCTCGACGCCTACGTCGAGGACGAGGCGCCCAACGCCAAGGGCAAGATGGAGAAGCGGACCGTGCTGCGGCTCGACCACCGCCTGGCCCCGGTGAAGGCCGCGGTGCTCCCGCTGTCCCGCAACGCCGAGCTGTCGCCGAAGGCCAAGGGCCTGGCGCAGGCGCTGCGCCAGCACTGGAACATCGAGTTCGACGACGCCGGCGCCATCGGCCGCCGCTACCGCCGCCAGGACGAGATCGGTACGCCGTTCTGCGTCACGGTCGACTTCGACACGCTGGACGACAACGCGGTGACGGTGCGCGAGCGCGACACCATGAAGCAGGAGCGCGTGTCGCTCGACCAGATCGAGGGCTACCTGGCGGCCCGGCTGATCGGCGCCTAGCCGCCGCGCGGGCCGGCCGTACGCGGACCCCCGGTGCCGGGCCACTCAGTGGCCACCCGCCCAACGGGCGGTACATGAGGGCCCACGAGGTCGGCGGCGCGCCCACCCC
>NZ_JBEORT010000030.1:0-478 GCF_040302425.1 Streptomyces sp. NPDC126497 | reverse complement strand
CCGCGGGGGGGCCCGGCCTTCGGGGCCCCCCGGGGGCGGGCCCAGTCTGGGCCCCGGCACCGGGGGTCTCGTCGTGGACGCCCGTCGGGTCGACGGGTCCACCGCCGCCTGGTGGGCCTCCAGGAGGTGTTCCTGCGCCTTGAACCACGGCAGGAACCGGGCGCCCCCGCGCCAGCCGCAGGTGTCGCAACGGAGCGTCCGCTGTGCGCCGGCGCGCTGGACGCGCACGACGTACTCGCGGCCGTGCAGGTCCCAGCGGCTGACCTTGCTGACGTCGATCTGAGGCATGATCCCTCCGGCCGTCCGGTGTCCGCGGGGCGGTGCCGCCGTCGCGGTCTCCCCGTTCCTGTGGTTCTTGTGCCCCGGTTCGGGGACGACAAGGAGGGTGCGGCGGGGAGGAGGGCCGACGGCGGCCACCGGGCGTGCTCCGGTGGGACGGACCGCCGTGCTCCGGCACCGGCCCGGCGCGCGGCCGGTC
>NZ_JBEORT010000029.1:0-66893 GCF_040302425.1 Streptomyces sp. NPDC126497 | reverse complement strand
ACGACCGGTCCCGTCCGCGCGCCGGCCCGGGCGGAGCCCGTCGGCCGGCGGCGCGGCCGGCCGGATCCGTCGCGCCCGGGGCGTGGAAGCGCTCGCCGCCCGCCGCGCCCGGGTGCGGAAAACCCCGCCCCGCCAGGGCACCGGCGACGGTCGCCGGACGCCCGCTGCTCGTTTCGCCGCGGATGCCGCATCCTTGAGGTGTGGAGTTCCTCGGGGACGAGTCGGTCGAGCGGGAGGGGAGGGCGCAAGGGATGAGTTCCGGCGCACCTGCTCATAACGCTTCGGTGCACAACCAGGGACACGGTGCCGCGGACCAGGCGTCCGCAGGGCACCATGGACCGATGCGCGACGACGAGGCGGGCACGGCCCAAGGGGCGATCGGTGCGCTCGTCCACCGCGCCGTCGACGGGGACGAGCAGGCCACGCACGACCTGCTCGCCCATGTCCACCCCCTGGCGCTGCGCTACTGCCGCACCCGGCTGTCCCGGCTGCCCGGCGACGCCCGGCACTTCGTCGAGGACCTCGCCCAGGAGGTCTGCGTCGCGGTGCTCCTCGCGCTGCCCCGCTACAAGGACACCGGCCGGCCCTTCGAGGCGTTCATCTTCGCCATCGCCTCCCACAAGGTCGCCGACCTGCAGCGGGCGGCGATGCGGCACCCCGGCTCGACCGCCGTGCCCTCCGACGAGATGCCCGAGCGCCCCGACGACTCCCTCGGCCCGGAGGAGCGCGCCCTGCTCAGCAGCGACGCGGAGTGGGCCAAGAAGCTGCTGGCCAACCTGCCCGAGAACCAGCGCGAACTGCTGCTGCTGCGGATCGCCGTGGGGCTCACGGCGGAGGAGACTGGACAGATGTTGGGAATGTCACCCGGCGCCGTCCGGGTGGCCCAGCACCGCGCGCTGAGCCGGCTGCGCGCCCTGGCGGAGCAGTAACCGCCTCCGTCGCGCCGCCGCTTCGGCACATGAAGGGGCGACCAGCCGTTCCCGTACGAACATACGAAGCCGGGAGCCGTGCGAAACCGTGGAATGAGACACCCACGCTTCCCGTTAGCATGGACATCCGCACCGATCAAGGCCATTTGGGGAAGGTGTCATGACTGCCAACGTCGACGGAGTGCCCGGAAAATTCGCGACACTCGGGCTGACCTACGACGACGTGCTGCTGCTGCCGGGCGCATCGGAAGTGCTCCCCAACGCGGTCGACACCTCGTCCCGCATCTCCCGCAACGTACGGGTGAACATCCCGCTGCTCTCGGCGGCGATGGACAAGGTGACCGAGTCCCGGATGGCGATCGCCATGGCCCGCCAGGGCGGGGTCGGCGTCCTCCACCGCAACCTGTCCATCGAGGACCAGGCCAACCAGGTCGACCTGGTGAAGCGCTCCGAGTCCGGCATGGTCACCGACCCGATCACCATCGGCCCGGACGCCACCCTCGCCGAGGCCGACGCGCTGTGCGCCAAGTTCCGCATCAGCGGCGTCCCGGTCACCGACGGCGACAAGAAGCTCCTCGGCATCGTCACCAACCGTGACATGGCCTTCGAGACGGACCGCACGCGGCGGGTGCGCGAGATCATGACCCCGATGCCGCTGGTCACCGGGCAGGTCGGCATCTCCCGCGGCGACGCCATGGAGCTGCTGCGCCGTCACAAGATCGAGAAGCTTCCCCTGGTCGACGAGGCGGGCGTCCTCAAGGGCCTCATCACGGTCAAGGACTTCGTGAAGGCCGAGCAGTACCCCCACGCGGCGAAGGACGCGGAGGGCCGCCTGCTCGTCGGCGCCGCCGTGGGCGCCAGCCCCGAGGCGCTCGAGCGTGCCCAGGCGCTCGCCGAGGCCGGGGTGGACTTCCTGGTCGTCGACACCTCGCACGGCCACAACAGCAACGCCCTCGGCTGGATGGCGAAGATCAAGTCGAGCGTCGGCGTCGACGTGATCGGCGGCAACGTCGCCACGCGTGACGGCGCCCAGGCGCTGATCGACGCCGGCGTCGACGGGATCAAGGTGGGCATCGGCCCCGGCTCGATCTGCACCACCCGCGTGGTGGCCGGCATCGGCGTCCCCCAGGTCACCGCCATCTACGAGGCCTCCCTCGCGGCCCGTCCGGCCGGTGTCCCGCTGATCGGCGACGGCGGCCTGCAGTACTCCGGCGACATCGGCAAGGCGCTGGCCGCCGGCGCCGACACGGTGATGCTCGGCAGCCTCCTCGCCGGCTGCGAGGAGTCGCCCGGCGAGCTGCAGTTCATCAACGGCAAGCAGTTCAAGTCGTACCGCGGCATGGGCTCGCTCGGCGCGATGCAGTCCCGGGGCCAGGGCAGGTCGTACTCGAAGGACCGCTACTTCCAGGCCGAGGTGGCCTCCGACGACAAGCTCGTCCCCGAGGGCATCGAGGGCCAGGTGCCCTACCGCGGCCCGCTGGCCAACGTGCTGCACCAGCTCGTCGGCGGTCTGCGCCAGACCATGGGGTACGTGGGCGCGGCCACCATCGAGGAGATGGAGTCCAAGGGCCGGTTCGTGCGGATCACCTCCGCCGGCCTCAAGGAGAGCCACCCGCACGACATCCAGATGACGGTCGAGGCGCCGAACTACAGCCGTCAGTAGCGGTGAGCCCCCGAGGGCGGCCCCGGACGGTCCGGGACCACCCTCGCCGTGCGTCCGGGGCGGTGGGCGCCGCGGCCGTCGGGGATACTGGAAGGCGCTGCAACGCATCAGGGAAAGGCCACAGACGTGACTGAGATCGAGATCGGGCGCGGCAAGCGCGGCCGCCGGGCGTACGCCTTCGACGACATCGCCGTCGTCCCCAGCCGCCGTACCCGGGACCCGAAGGAGGTCTCGATCGCCTGGCAGATCGACGCCTACCGTTTCGAGCTGCCGTTCCTGGCCGCTCCCATGGACTCGGTCGTCTCGCCGGCCACCGCGATCCGCATCGGCGAGCTCGGCGGCCTCGGCGTGCTGAACCTCGAGGGCCTGTGGACGCGCTACGAGGACCCGCAGCCGCTGCTGGACGAGATCGTCGGCCTGCCCCCCGAGGCGGCCACGCGCCGCCTGCAGGAGATCTACGCCGCCCCCATCAAGGAGGAGCTGATCGGGCAGCGCATCAAGGAGGTGCGCGACTCGGGCGTGGTCACCGCCGCCGCGCTCTCCCCGCAGCGCACCGCCCAGTTCTCCAAGGCCGTCGTCGACGCGGGCGTGGACATCTTCGTCATCCGCGGTACGACGGTGTCGGCCGAGCACGTCTCCGGTTCGCACGAGCCGCTGAACCTGAAGCAGTTCATCTACGAGCTCGACGTCCCGGTGATCGTCGGCGGCTGCGCCACCTACACGGCCGCCCTGCACCTGATGCGCACCGGTGCCGCGGGCGTGCTGGTCGGCTTCGGCGGCGGCGCCGCGCACACCACGCGCAACGTGCTGGGCATCCAGGTCCCGATGGCCACCGCGGTCGCCGACGTGGCCGCCGCCCGCCGGGACTACATGGACGAGTCCGGCGGCCGGTACGTGCACGTCATCGCGGACGGCGGGGTCGGCTGGTCCGGCGACCTGCCCAAGGCGATCGCCTGCGGCGCGGACTCCGTGATGATGGGCTCCCCGCTCGCCCGTGCGACGGACGGTCCCGGCCGGGGCAACCACTGGGGCATGGAGGCCGTCAACGAGGAGCTGCCGCGCGGCCAGAAGGTCGACCTCGGCACGGTGGGCACGATAGAGGAGATCCTCACCGGCCCGTCCCACACCCCCGACGGCTCGATGAACTTCTTCGGCGCCCTGCGCCGCGCCATGGCCACGACCGGCTACAGCGAGCTGAAGGAGTTCCAGCGCGTCGAGGTGACGGTGGCGGACTCGCAGCACCGGCGGTAGGGCCCGCGCGGCTCCGGCACGGCACGGAGGGGCCGGTCACCCGGCGGGGTGACCGGCCCCTCCGCGTGTCCGGGCGGGGCGCGTCCCGCCCCTTCTCACAGCCGGTGCGCCGCCCCCGCGGGAGTGGCCCCCCGCGTGTCCAGCATCAGCTGGGCCTTCACCGACAGGCCCTGGAGGTCGTACGTGCGGTGCTGCTGGAGCAGGATCGTCAGGTCGGCGTCGGCGACGGCCTCGTAGAGGAAGTCGGCGCGGGGGACGGGGTGGTCGAGGACGCTCCAGGACGGCACGTGCGGGTCGTGGTAGCTGACGGAGGCGCCCAGCTCCATCAGCAGGGCCGCGATCTCCTGGGCCGGGGAGCCCTGCCGGTCGGCGAGGTCGGGCTTGTAGGTGACGCCGAGCAGGAGCACCCGCGCGCCGCGCGCGGACTTGCCGTGCTCGTTGAGGAGGGCGGCGGCGCGCTGCACGACGTAGCGCGGCATGCGGCCGTTGACCTCCTGGGCGAGCTCCGCCATGCGCAGGGTGCGGCCCGCGTGGGTGGTCAGGTCCTGGGGGACGGAGTGGCCGCCGACGCCGGGACCGGGGCGGAACGCCTGGAAGCCGAAGGGCTTGGTCTCCGCGCAGCGCAGGACGTCCCACAGGTCGATGCCCAGGTCGTGGCAGAGGGCGGCCATCTCGTTGACGAGGGCGATGTTGACGTGCCGGAAGTTGGTCTCCAGCAGCTGCACGGTCTCCGCCTCGCGCAGGCCGCGCGCGCGTACCACCTTGTCGGTGAGGCGCCCGTAGAAGGCGGCGGCCGACTCGGTGCAGGCGGGGGTGAGGCCGCCGATGACCTTGGGGGTGTTGGCGGGGGTGTGGTCGCGGCTGCCGGGATCGACCCGGCTGGGGGAGTAGGCGAGGTGGAAGTCGTGTCCCGCGCGCAGGCCCGACACCGACTCGAGCAGGCGCAGCAGGGGCCCCTCCGTCGTTCCCGGGGGGACGGGGGACTCGAGGACCACCGTGGTGTGCGGGCGCAGCCACGCGGCGAGGGTGCGGGCGGCCGTCTCCACCTGGCCCAGGTCCAGGCCGCCGTCCGCGCCGCGCGGCGTCGGCGCGCAGATGACCGCGGTGCGCACCCGGCCGAGCTCGGCGGCGTTGGCGGTCGTCCGGAAACCCCGCGCGAGCATGCGGCGCTGTTCGGCGGCGCTGAGGGAGCCCTCCTCGGGGCCGGTCCGGTAACCGACGGTGGGGATGCCGGCGGCGACCGCGGCCTGGGCCAGGGGCAGGCCGTACGGGCCGAGTCCGATGACGGCGAGATCTGCGGGCATGGCGTGGGCCGTCCTTCCCGATAGCCGGAGTGCGACAGGTGCGCAAGCCCGGTGGACTGGACAGGCGAGCGCAATGTCAGACTAGGAGTAAATATGACCGATATGTGGGATTGATCGGCCGAGTTTCGGTGAGTCGTCCCGTGGGTTGTCCACAGGCCGGGGTCCGTGGTGGCCGAAGTCGGGCAAGCCGGTCAGAATTTGGGCACGAGAGTGGGAGACCGGGCTTCGCCCGACGGGTGTGGCCGATGCGACCGATGAGCGGGAGGCAGCGGTGAGGACAGCGACACTGGGGCCGGCGCAGCGCGCCGCGTCACTCGCGGCCATGGCCGAGCGCGAGCTGGACGTGCTGGTGGTGGGCGGCGGCGTGGTCGGCGCGGGCACGGCGCTCGACGCCGCGACGCGCGGCCTGTCCACGGGCCTGGTCGAGGCGCGGGACTGGGCGTCCGGCACGTCCAGCCGGTCCAGCAAGCTGGTCCACGGCGGCCTGCGCTATCTGGAGATGCTCGACTTCGCGCTCGTGCGGGAGGCGTTGAAGGAGCGGGGCCTGCTGCTGGAGCGGCTCGCCCCGCACCTGGTGCGCCCGGTGCCGTTCCTGTACCCGCTGCGGCACAAGGGCTGGGAGCGGCTCTACGCCGGATCGGGCGTCGCGCTGTACGACGCCATGGCGATGGCCCGGGGGCACGGGCGCGGTCTGCCCGTCCACCGCCACCTGACCCGCCGCCACGCACTGCGCGTGGCACCCTGCTTGAGGAAGGACGCGCTGGTCGGTGCCCTGCAGTACTACGACGCCCAGATGGACGACGCCCGGTTCGTGGTGAACCTCGTCCGCACGGCCGCGGCGTACGGCGCGAAGACCGCCAACGGCGCCCGGGTGACCGGGTTCCTGCGCGAGGGCGAACGCGTCGTCGGCGCCCGCGTGCAGGACGTCGAGGGCGGCGGCGAGTACGAGATCCGGGCCAAGCAGGTCGTCAACGCCACCGGTGTGTGGACCGACGACACCCAGGCGATGGTCGGCGAGCGCGGCCAGTTCCACGTACGGGCCTCGAAGGGCATCCACCTGGTCGTTCCCAAGGACCGCATCCACTCCACGACCGGGCTCATCCTGCGCACCGAGAAGTCCGTGCTGTTCGTCATCCCCTGGGGCCGGCACTGGATCGTGGGCACCACGGACACCGGCTGGGACCTCGACAAGGCGCACCCGGCCGCGTCCAGCGCGGACATCGACTACCTGCTGGAGCACGTGAACTCGGTGCTCGCGGTACCGCTGACGCGTGACGACGTGGAGGGCGTGTACGCCGGTCTGCGGCCCCTGCTGGCCGGCGAGTCGGACGCCACGAGCAAGCTGTCCCGCGAACACACCGTGGCCCACCCCGTCCCCGGACTGGTCGTGGTGGCGGGCGGCAAGTACACGACGTACCGGGTGATGGCCGAGGACGCGGTGGACGCGGCGGTGCACGGACTCGACGTGCGCGTCGCCGACTGCGTCACCGAGGACACGCCGCTGGTGGGCGCCGAGGGCTACCACGCGCTGTGGAACGCGAGGGCGCGCACCGCCGCGCGCACCGGACTGCACACGGCGCGGGTGGAGCACCTGCTGCACCGGTACGGCACGATGGCGGAGGAGGTCCTGGACCTCATCGCCGCGGACCCCTCGCTGGGGGAGCCGCTCCGGGCGGCCGACGACTACCTGCGCGCCGAGATCACCTATGCCGCCTCCCACGAGGGCGCCCGGCACCTGGATGACGTGCTGACCCGGCGCACCCGCATATCGATCGAGACGTTCGACCGGGGCACGCGCAGCGCCCGCGAGGCCGCCGAGCTGATGGCGCCGGTGCTGGGCTGGGCCGAGGACCAGATCGAACGCGAGGTGCGGCACTACGAGAAGCGGGTGGAGGCCGAGCGGGAGTCGCAGCGGCAGCCCGACGACCTGACGGCGGACGCGGCACGGCTGGGGGCGCCGGACATCGTGCCGCTGTAGGACGCCGGCCCGCGGGCCGTCGGTCCGCATCACTCGGACGGGCGGCGGGATCCGGGATCCCCGTCCGGCACCCGGTCGTCCCAAGGAGGGCGGGGGCAGAACTGGGCCGTGAGCACCGCGGATTCGAGACCGGGATCAGCCGGCGAGTCCGTGTTCACGCGGAAGGTGAGGACGCGCCGGCCGTCGGCCGTGGCCGCGGTGCGCACGTAGCTGCCCGGGATGCGCCCGTTGTGCCCCCACACCGTGGTGCCGCACGGAAGCGTCACGGGAAGCAGGCCCATGCCGTACGAGCCGTGTGCGGTACGGGTGAGTGCGATGCGTACGGCCTGAAGAGGGGGGACCGGCACGGTGCCCCGTGTGTCCGCGGAGAAGTCGTGGAGTCCGCTGGTATGGGTGAGCAGGGAACGCAGGGTCAGCCCGCGGCCGTCGTCGCCCGCTCCCCGCACCAGGCCGGGCAGATGCCGCTCCACGGTGTCGGACAGGGACAGACGTCCCTCGTCGGCCAGTTGCAGGACGACCGTGGCGATGAAGGTCTTGGTGACGCTGCCCGCGCGGAAGTGGTCGGCGCGCCCGATCCCCGGGCCGGCCTCGGCGTAGCGGGGACCGGTCTCCTCCAGGGCCAGCAGGGCCGCGGCGGGGGCGCCGCCCCGCGCGACCAGGAGCGGAAGGAGCGTGTCGGTGGGCGGGACGGCCCGCGCCGGATGGGCGCCCGAGGCCAGCGCGAGCAGGGCCAGGGACACGGGGACGGCCAGGAGCGTCCGAAGCGGCGGCATCCCGGTTCCTCCCCCTTTCGGCGGCCTCATCATGCGGGGCGGGAGGCCGGTTCCCGCACCCGGGTTCCGCGTGCGCCGGGCCCGGCGCACGGCCAGAGGCACCCTGGGCGTCGAGCACTTGTCGGGTGAGGGACAATGAAGGCTCTGTCAGGGCGGGTTGCATGAGGGGACGCATGTCGGAGGCGGAGCGGGCGGGGACATCCCGTCAGGACAAGAGCGCACGTCTCCTCGCCGGGCGGTACCGGCTGGGAGACGTGCTCGGCCGCGGCGGCATGGGCACGGTGTGGCGGGCCCAGGACGAGACCCTGGGGCGGACCGTCGCCGTCAAGGAGCTCCGTTTCCCGTCGAACATCGACGAGGAGGAGAAGCGGCGGCTGATCACGCGGACCCTGCGCGAGGCCAAGGCGATCGCGCGGATCCGCAACAACAGCGCCGTGACCGTCTTCGACGTGGTCGAGGAGGACGACCGGCCCTGGATCGTGATGGAACTCGTCGAGGGCAAGTCGCTCGCCGAGGTCATCCGGGAGGACGGCCTGCTGGAGCCGAAGCGCGCGGCGGAGGTCGGTCTCGCGATCCTGGACGTCCTGCGCTCCGCGCACCGGGAGGGCATCCTGCACCGCGACGTGAAGCCGTCGAACGTGCTGATCGCCGAGGACGGCCGGGTCGTGCTCACGGACTTCGGCATCGCCCAGGTCGAGGGCGACCCGTCCATCACCTCCACCGGCATGCTGGTCGGCGCCCCCTCCTACATCTCCCCGGAGCGGGCCCGCGGGCACAAGCCGGGGCCGGCGGCCGACCTGTGGTCGCTCGGCGGGCTGCTGTACGCGGCGGTGGAGGGCACCCCGCCGTACGACAAGGGGTCCGCGATCGCGACGCTCACGGCGGTGATGACCGAGCCGCTCGAGGAGCCGAAGAACGCGGGACCGCTCAGGGACGTCATCTACGGACTGCTCACCAAGGACCCCGCCCAGCGGCTCGACGACAGCGGCGCCCGGGCCATGCTGAACGCGGTCCTCGACGCGCCGGCGGCCGGGGAGCCGGCGGACGCGACGAAGGTCGTGCCGCTGCCCGAACAGCCCGGTGGGCGGGCGGGCACCGGGGGCCGGCGCGGCGAGGAGGCCGGGGAGAAGCTGCGGGGCGCGCTGCGTTCCGTGCGCAAGGCGGCGGCCGTGGCCGGCTCGGCCGGTGCCGCGGCGGCGGCCCGCGCCAAGTCCGGCGGCGCCGCCCCCGCCGAACCGGCCGTGGGGACCAGGAGCACGCCGGCGGGTGCCCCAGGTCCCCGCCCCGGCCCGGCTCCGGCCTCCGCCCCGGCCGCGAAATCGGCCGCCGGTGGCCGCAGTTCGGGCTGGCCGGTGATGACGCCGCCGGACCTGCCGGCCAGGCCCGTGCCGAGGGCGCCGCTCACCGACGTGGTGCCGCGACGGACGCTGATCATCATCGCGGTGGTCGCGGCGCTCGCCGTGCTCGGCGTCGTGCTGGCCCTCACGCTCGGCGGCGACGAGGGCGACAAGGGAGCCGGGGGCAGCGGCGGCGGGACCGTCGCCAGCGGGACCCCGAGCGCCGACACCAAGGACGACGAGAGCGGCGGCACCCACACCGACGGCAGGGCGACCGGGTCGGCGGACACGGAGACGGGAGCCGGCCCGTCGACCGCCACCGCGGGCGCCGGCGCCGGCGGATCGGCCGAGGACGACGCCGAGGCCGAGGGGGAAGAGGACGGCGGCGGCACGTCGGCGGTGGAGACCTACAAGGGGAACCAGGGGTACTCGATCGGACTGCCCGAGGGATGGACGTTCCGGTCGACGGGGGCCGCCGGGGACCGGTTCACCGGACCGGACGGGCAGAAGCTGCTCATCGGCTGGACGACCACCCCGAAGGACGACCCGGTCGCGGACTGGAAGAACCAGGAGCGCGCCATGGTGCGTTCCCAGTACCAGCGGATCAGCATCAAGCCGGTGGACTACCGCGGCTGGAACACGGCCGACTGGGAGTTCACCTATGTGGAGAGCGGGACCACGTACCGGTCCATCGACCGGGGGACCGTCGTCGGTGAACGGCTCGGGTACGGGCTGATGTACACGGCCAAGGCCGCCGAGTGGGACAGCGATCGGCGCAAGGACACCTGGCGGACGCTGACCAAGACCTTCCGGCCGAAGTCCTGAGCATGACGGCCCGCGGAATGGGGAGCCAGATGTGGCATCCCCTCTCTGCGGGTTGCCTCCGGCACGTATCGTGAGTGCTTGCGGACCGCATGCAGCCGGAACGGCCCGCCGGGCGAACGGAACCGACCGACCGTAGTGCCGGGGGAGGCAACGTGGACGACTACGCGGGACGGGTTCTCGCCGACCGCTACCGCCTGCCGCTGCCGCCCTCCGACGAGTACGAACTGACCGAGACCCGCGCCTTCGACACCTACAGCGGGCAGGAAGTCCTGGTCAGACAGGTCCCGTTGCCGGAGGTCGTCGAGGCCGAGGTGCTGGACGCGGAGGGACTGCCCGACGGTTTCACCGCCCGTGACGGAGGCACCCGGCGGAGCGGCTACGGGCCGTCCCGTGCGGGCACGCGGAGGTCCGCCGACCCGGTCGTGCGGCGTGCCGTGGAGGCCGCGCAGGCAGCGGCCGCCCTCCCCGACCACCCACGCCTGGACCAGGTCTTCGACGTGTTCGCGGAGGGCGGTTCGCTGTGGATCGTCAGCGAACTCGTGTCCGCGCGTCCGCTCGCCGCCCTGCTCGCCGAGGAGCCGCTGTCCCCGTACCGGGCGGCGGAGGTCGCCTCCGACGTCCTGGCCGCACTGCGGGTGCTGCACTCCCACGGCTGGGTGCACCGCAACATCACCGCGCGCACGGTGCTCGTCTGTGACGACGGCCGGGTGATGCTCACCGGACTCGCGGTCGGCGCGGCGGAGGAGGCACTGTGCGGGTACGACCCGGTGCCCCCTCCGGACGACGAGGAGCCGGGGCCCGCGACGGGGACGCTCCAGGCCCTGGGACCGGCGGAACCCGGGGGAACGCCGGAGGGGAGCGGCCCCTCCTGGCCGCCCGGGTTCGCCCGTGACCCCGATCCCGATCCCGATGCCGCGCGCCGGGCCGCCATCGAGGCGCGGGCCGGCCGGATGGCCGGCGGCGGGCCCGACACGGCAGGCGGTCTCTCCCCCGCGGCGGCCCCCAAGGCCCTCGACAGCGCGGGCGACGTGCGGGCGGCCCGCGCGGGGGCGATCGCCGCGTACCGGGCGGGCGCCCGTGCCGCCGCCCGGGTGCAGGAGGCCCGGCAGGGCGATCGTGCCGCCCTGCCCGCCCCCGAGGACGGCGGCCCCGCCTCCACGCGGCCGCCGTACGTCACCCGGTCCGGCGACGAGGGCGCGGGCACGACACCTCCCGCGGTTCCGCCGGGACGGATAGCCGACCCCTACGGGGTGGGCGCCGCCGGCCGGCACGGGGCCGCCGACGGACGTACCGCCCCTGAAGCCCCCGCGGCCCTCGAACCGGCGGCCGCCCCGCCCGCACGCTGGGACGACCTGGCGGCGCGGACCCCCGCGCACCGCGGTCCGGCCACCGCGCTGGCCGCCGAGCGGGCACGGCAGGCGCGGATGGCCGTCGTCGGACCCGTGACCGAGCGGTGGGCGCCGGAACAGGCCGGGCCGGTGCACGAGAACTGGCAGCTGGCCGCCCCGATCGGCCCGGCCACCGACCTCTGGGCGCTGGGCTCCCTGTTGTTCCGGGCCGTACAGGGACACGCGCCCTACCCGGAGGAGTCGACGGCCGAGCTGGTGCAGATGGTGTGCGCCGAGCCGCCCGCGTTCGCCGAGGAGTGCGGGCCGCTGAGGCCGGTCGTGGAGTCGCTGCTGCGCCAGGACCCCACCGAGCGCCTCGACTTCGAGGAGCTGAGCGGCTGGCTGCGTTCGCTGGTGCGCTCGGCGCCCGAGCCCGAGGCGGGGATGCACGTCATAGCGGCACCGCCGGCGGACGCCCGCCGGCTGCCCGTCGTACGGCGCCGGGGCGAGCTGGTGCGCAGGCGCCGCGCCGGGCTCCCCGTGCACCACGGACGGCACAAGCGGGCCCGACGGGACGCCGGTTCCCCGCGCAGGCTCGGCCGCACCCTGCTCCTGCTGGTGCTGTTCGCCATGGCGGCGGCGATCGCGTACGCCGTGCTGTTCCTGCCGAAGTCCGGTGAGGGGGCGGCGGAGCCGGCCGGCCGTACCGGAGCCGCCGACGGGGCGAGTTCCGCACCGGGCGCGCCGGAGGCCGGCGGCGATCCGGAGGACGGGAAGAACTCGCCGGAGACCGACGACGGCCCCCGGGACGGCCCCGAGGAGTCGGCCGCCTCCACCGAGACGCAGACCACCGGACCCGAGGTCGCCGACGGCTTCACCCTGGCCAAGGACCCGGAGGGCTTCCGGATCGCCGTCGCCGAGGGCTGGCGGCGCACCGCGAAGAACGGCAGCGGCCAGGTCGTGTACGCCAAGGGGGACTTCGAGCTCATCGTCGTGCCGGGCCGGGACAGCGCGGAGCGGTACGGCGGCGATCCCATGGCCTACCAGCGGGACGACGAGCGCGAGTTGCAGCCCTACCGCGACTCCAGCTGGGCCACCTCCACCGGGCTGAGGACCATCGAGGTGGGCGGACGCACCATGGCCGAGGGCCAGTTCACCTGGACCGGCGACGGCGGTGACCTGTACGTCCGCAACCTCGCGGCCCTGATCGACGGCCGCTACCACGTGGTGCAGGTGCGCGGGCCGGACGCCGAGCGGGACGAGGTGACACGGCTGTACGAGCAGGCCGCGGCGACCTACCGGTTCACCGGCTGAGTCACCGACTCCACGCGGTCGCAGGGGGTTTGGTTGCCTCCCGCCCCGTACAGCGACAACCATCACAGTGCGGTCTCCAAGGGGCCCCCTCGGTTCCCGGAAGGGGCCCGGGTACTTACGCTGGCCCTGTCAAGACCATTGCGGGGCAACGTGAATCAGATGCAGGGCTCGCTCGTCGCGGGCCGCTACCGGCTCGGTGAATCCATCGGGAGCGGAGGCATGGGCCGGGTGTGGCGCGCCCACGACGAGGTGCTGCACCGGACCGTCGCCGTCAAGGAACTGACCGCGGCGCTCTACGTCTCCGACAGCGAGCAGGCCATGCTGCTGGCCCGCACCCGCGGGGAGGCGCGGGCGGCCGCGCGGATCAACCACTCCGCCGTCGTCACGGTGCACGACGTGCTGGAGTACGACGGCCGCCCGTGGATCGTGATGGAGCTGGTCGAGGGCGACTCGCTGGCCGACGCGGTGAAGGAACGGGAACGCGTCGATCCCCGTGAGGCCGCGCGCATCGGCCTGTGGGTCCTGCGCGCACTGCGCGCCGCGCACGCCGCGGGCGTACTGCACCGTGACGTCAAACCCGGCAACGTCCTCCTCGGCCGGGACGGCCGGGTGCTGCTCACCGACTTCGGCATCGCGCAGATCGACGGCGACGCGACGATCACCCGCACCGGCGAGGTCGTCGGCTCGGTCGACTACCTCGCGCCCGAACGGGTCCGCGGCCACGACCCCGGCCCCTCCTCCGACCTGTGGGCGCTCGGCGCGACGCTGTACACGGCGGTGGAGGGCAGATCACCGTTCCGCCGCACCTCACCGCTGACCACGATGCAGGCGGTCGTCGAGGAGGAGGCCGAGGAACCACGGCACGCCGGTCCCCTCGGACCCGTCATCAGCGCACTCCTGCGCAAGGATCCGGCCACCCGCCCCGACGCGGCCCGGGCCGAGCAGATGCTCGCCGAGGCCGCCGAGGGACGCCGGCCCCGGGCGGCGCAGGAGTACGTGCCGACCCGGGCCGTCGACGCCCACGTGCCACTGCCGCACGAGACCGGGCCGGAGGCGGTCCCGCAGGCCCCGCAGGTCCCCCAGGGCGTCGGCCCCACGGCCGTCCAGCAGCCGTACGCGTCCGCCGCCGCGCCCCGTCGGCGGGTGCGCGGGCGAGTGATCGCCCTGGTCGTCGTCCTGGCGGCGATCGTCGGCGGGGGAACCGCGGCGATGCTCCAGCAGGAGGACCGGGGCGGCACCACGGCCGGCCCCTCCCCGACCCCGACGCCCAGCCCCACGGGGACGGAGAGGACCGGGTCGCCGGGAAACCTCCCGGAGGGCTGGGTGCGCCGCAGCGACCCCTGGGGCTTCAGCATCGTCCTGCCCGGCGAGGACTGGGAGCGCGAGGTCTTCGACGAGGAGACCCGGCAGGTCGACTACACGCCCGACGGCGGCAAGCACTTCATCCGCATCGCCATCGACGACTCGTCCGACTTCGACGACCCGTACGAGCACCTGAGGGATCTGGACCGGCAGGTGGGGGAGCGCCTGGTCGGCTACCAGCGGATCGGCCTGGACCGCCGTGTCTACCGGGACCGCGAGAGCGCCCGGCTGGAGTACACCTGGACCGCGCTGGCCAAGGACCCCGGCTTCCCGGGGCCGCGCCGGGCGGTCGACCAGATGTACATCTCACGGGACGGGGTCGAGTACGCCTTCTACATGTCCGGACCGGCCGAGGACTGGGACACGACCAGCGGGCAGTTCGAGACGGTGCTGAAGGGGTGGCGCGAACCCTGACGCCCGCGACGGGCGCGGACGCGCACCGCTTGGCCGAATCGCCGTACCGGAAGGGGCACATCCGGTGGGGCATGATGGGCCCATGGGGACCGACGGGGAGGCCGAGAACGCGACCGCGAGGACCAACGGCCGTGTCATCGCGGGCCGTTACCGTCTTGAGGCGAGGATCGGACGCGGCGGCATGGGCGTGGTCTGGCGGGCCACCGACCAACTGCTCGGACGGGGCGTCGCCGTCAAGGAACTCCCCCTCGACGAGACGCTCTCCGCGGCGGACGCCCGGCGGCAGCGGGACCGCACCCTGCGCGAAGCGCGTGCCCTGGCCCAGTTGAGCCATCCGCACATCATCGTCGTGCACGACGTCGTCGAGGACGACGAACGCCCGTACCTCGTGCTCGAGCTGATCGACGGGCCGTCCCTCGCCGACCGGGTCGCCGAGCGGGGCCCGGTCGACGCGGCGGAGGCGGCACGGATCGGCGTCGACCTGCTCGGCGCGCTGCGCGCCGCCCACCGGGCCGGTGTGCTGCACCGCGACCTCAAGCCCGCCAACGTCCTGCTGGAGAACGGCACCGACCGGGTCGTCCTCACCGACTTCGGCATCGCCCGGGTGTCGGGCTCCACCACGCTCACCGAGACCGGCTCCTTCGTCGGCTCGCCCGAGTACACCGCCCCCGAGCGGATGTCCGGCGCCAGGACGGGGCCGGAGTCCGACCTGTGGTCGCTGGGCGCGCTGCTGTGCGCGGCGCTCAGCGGCGAGTCGCCGTTCCGGCGGGACTCCCTCGGTGGGGTCCTGCACGCGGTCGTGGTCGACGAGATCCGGCCGCCCGTCGAAGCAGAACCGATTCTCCCCGTGGTGCGGGGCCTGCTGGAGCGCGATCCCGACCGCCGGCTGGACGCGGACCGGGCCGAGCGGATGCTGCGGGCGTTCCGCGAGACGGGCCGCACGCCAAAGTCGCCGCCGCCCGGCCTGCTGCCCCCGGACCGGACCGCGTCCCGGCGGCGGTCCCCGGTGCGGCGGGAGGAGGCGGGGGAGGGGACCGCGGCGCGTTCCGTCCGGCGGCAGCCCAGGAGGGGCGCGCTGGTCGCGGCGATGGCGGTCGCCGCGATGGCGGGAGCGGGGGTGTCCGCGGCGGCGCTGCTCCTGCAGGACCGGGACGGCGGCGGGGGAGGCGTGCCGGCGAGCACGGCGCCGGAGACCCCGGTGAGCGAGTCGCCCTCCGGATCCCCGAGCCCCCCGGCCGGCCCCGCGTCCACCGGCCTCTCCACCGGGCGCATAACCCCATGAAGGGGAGATAAGTCCCCGGGGGAGTCACGGGTCTGTGACCGGTCGGCCCCCGAAGTGGATACGGGAGGGCTCGGCGCGATAGGGATGGACCATGCGCAATGACGGGGGAGCCCAGCACGGAGCCGACGAGCCCACCAGTTTCGGTCTGCAACCGCCGAACCCCGGCGCGGCCGCGGCCGTGCCGCACCCCGGCAACCCGTACGCGACGCCGACCCGGGTGGTCCCGCCGCAGCCGCACGGACAGTCGCCGGACCGGACGCCGCACCAGCCGCCGGCCCCGGGTCCGGCCTCCGACCCCGACACCGCCTCCGATCCCGACACGGCCTCCGACGCCGGCGCCGGCCGGCTGATCGCCGGCCGCTACCGGCTGCTCGCCAAGCTCGGGCACGGCGGCATGGGCACGGTGTGGCGGGCCAGGGACGAGACCGTGGACCGCGAGGTCGCCGTCAAGGAACCCCGCGTGCCGGACCACCTTCCCGAACGCGAACGCTCCAACGCCTTCGAGCGGATGCGACGCGAGGCCCGCGCGGCCGCCCGGCTCGACCACCCCGCGGTGGTCGGCGTCCACGACGTCGCGGTGGTCGACGGCCGTCCGTGGATCGTGATGGAGCTGGTCCGGGGCCGTTCGCTGGGCGCCGTGCTGCAGGAGGAGGGCACCCTGTCCGCGCGCGAGGCGGCCAGGGTGGGCCTGGAGGTGCTCGGCGCCCTGGAGGCCGCGCACGCGGCGGGCGTCCTGCACCGGGACGTCAAACCGGACAACGTGCTGCTCGGCCGGCACGACCGGGTCGTCCTCACCGACTTCGGCATCGCCCGGATCGAGGGCGACACCAACCTGACCGACGCCGGCGGCTTCGTCGGTTCGCCCGAGTACATCGCCCCGGAACGGGTGCTGGGCCGGCGCCCCGGCCCCGCCTCCGACCTGTGGTCGCTCGGTGTGGTGCTGTACGCGGCGACGGAGGGCGTCTCGCCGTTCCGCCGCAGCAACACCCCCGCCACCCTGCAGTCCGTCCTCAACGCCACCCCCGCGCCGCCCGCCTCCGCGCGGGGACCGCTGGCCGACGTCATCACCGCCCTGCTGCAGAAGGACCCGGCGCGCCGCCCGAACGCCGCCCAGGTCCGCGCCGCGCTGGAGACGGTCGCGAACCCGCCCGCCCCGCAGGCCACGCGGATCGGCCCGCTCCCCGTGCCGGACCACGGCGGCAAGGGCGTCCGGATCGGCCGCAGGACGCTGATCGGGCTGGGCGCGGCGCTGGTCGCCGGGGCGGTGGCGGCGTTCCTGGTGGTCGCGGACCCCTTCGCGGGCCCCCTCCCGGACGGCTGGAAGAAGCACGACCTCGGGGACCGGCCGGGTGTGTCCCTCGCGGTGCCGGAGGGGTTCGTGAAGGACGAGCCCGCCGACGACTCGGACGGGACCGTCGTCTCCTTCACCGACCCCAGCGGAATGGTGCGGATCGAGAGCGACCGCGACCTCAAGTCCGAGGACGAGAACGGCGAGCTCGAGGCCTCGGCGTCGGAGGAGGCGTTCTCGCACTGGAACGAGCTCAAGGACGGCGAGTACGGCTGGGGCATCGCCTCCGAGCCGGCGCCCGAGGGGCGGCCGCGCGAGACCACGTACGAGGACCGCGCGGCGGCCACCAACACCATCGTCTACACGACGACCACCACGCCGCCCCTGGTGCACGAGGCGCAGGTCACGTACTACCGGAACGAGGACGGCGACATGTACCGGCTCTGGATCGTCTACCCGGGCAGGGGTCACTTCGTCGAGGACGGACGGGAGATCGCCCGTACGGTCCTCGAGTCCTGGGACGTCCACACGCTCTGAACCGGCCGCACCGGGGAGGGGCGGTGTTCTCAGGGGGCCCGGGGCCGGAACATGACCGACCTGAGGCCCCCTCAGCGACAACGCCCTGATCAGGGGCTTTGTTGCCAGCGTTCACTGGCGTCGTACGGGCTGTGCGGGAATCTGTTACCGACGGGTACACAAAGTGTTCTCCCCGGCATACCCTGCGGCTCATGACGGACGCGCAGACCCGGGAAACGACCGGCACCAACCCCCTCGCCCCCGCGCCTGCGGGTGCCCGAACCGCCGCCGACGTGGTCACGCCGGAGCTGGTCGCCCAGCTCACCAAGGGCGTGGCCGGCTCCGGCCGGACCGCCAACCACACGCCGTTCACCGGTGAGAAGCTGGCCGACCTGCCCGAGTCGACGCCCGAGGAGGTGGCGAAGGCCTTCGAGGCGGCCCGCGCCGCCCAGGCCGTCTGGGCGCGGGTCCCGGTGCGGGAGCGCGCCGCCGTCCTGCTGCGCTTCCACGACCTGGTGCTGAGCCGCCAGGCCGAGGTGCTCGACCTGATCCAGCTGGAGACCGGCAAGGCCCGGCTGCACGCCCACGAGGAGGTGCAGGCCGTCGCCGTCGCCGCCCGCCACTACGGCCGCCGGGCCGCCGCCTACCTGCGGCCCAAGCGGCACGCGGGCGCCGTGCCGACCCTCACGAAGGTCACCGAACTGCGCCACCCGCGCGGTGTCGTCGGCCAGATCGCCCCCTGGAACTACCCCCTCGAACTCTCCGTCGGGGACGCGCTCCCGGCGTTCGTCGCGGGCAACGCGGTCGTGATGAAGCCCGACACGGAGACCTGCCTCACCGCGCTGTGGGCCCGTGACCTGCTGATCGAGGCCGGACTGCCCGCCGACGTCTTCCAGGTCGTCCTGGGCGAGGGCCCGGTCGTCGGCCCCGAGGTCGTCCGGCACGCCGACTACGTCTCCTTCACCGGCTCCACCCGCACCGGCCGCGAGGTCGCCCGGGGCGCCGCCGCCCGGCTGGTCGGCGTCTCCCTCGAACTCGGCGGCAAGAACGCCATGCTGGTCCTGGAGGACGCCGACCTCGACAAGGCCGCCGCGGGCGCCGTCCGCGCCTGCTTCTCCTCCGCCGGCCAGCTGTGCATCTCCATCGAGCGGCTGTACGTCCACGAGTCGGTCGCGGACGCCTTCCTGGAGCGCTTCACCGCCCGCACCCGGGCGATCCGCCTCGGTGCCTCCCTCGCCTACGGCGCCGACATGGGATCGCTGGTCGGGCAGCGCCAACTGGACGCCGTCACCCGGCACGTCGAGGACGCCGTCGCCAAGGGCGCCAAGGTGCTCGCGGGCGGCACGGCCCGCCCGGACATCGGCCCCTACTTCTACGAACCGACCGTCCTCGACGGCGTCGAGGCCCCGATGAGCGTCTGCTCCGAGGAGACCTTCGGCCCGGTCGTCTCCGTCTACCGCTTCTCCTCCGACGACGAGGCGGTCGAGCGCGCCAACTCCACCCCGTACGGCCTGAACTCCTCGGTCTGGACCAGGGACGCCCGGCGCGGCCGCGGGATCGCCGCGCGTCTGCGCACCGGCACGGTCAACATCAACGAGGGCTACGCCTCCGCGTACGGCAGCGTCCAGTCGCCGATGGGCGGCATGAAGGACTCCGGACTCGGCCGCCGGCACGGCTCCGAGGGCATCCTCAAGTACACCGAGGCCCAGACCGTCGCCCACCAGCGCCTGCTCCCGATGGCCCCCTCGCTGGGCATGGACGACGAGAAGTACGCCCGCTTCATGAGCGGCAGCCTGCGCCTGATGAAGGCACTCCGGTTCAGGTGACCGGCCTCCGGAGCGCGGGGAACCGCGCGAGGAACCCCGTACGACCCGCACGCGAACCCGACGAGGAGCCCCCCGTGCCCAAAGACGCTTACGACTACGACGTCATCGTCGTCGGCTCCGGCTTCGGCGGCTCCGTGACCGCCCTGCGCCTGACGGAGAAGGGATACACCGTCGGCGTCCTCGAAGCCGGCCGCCGCTTCACCCGCGAGACCCTGCCGAAGAACTCCTGGGACCTGAAGAACTACCTCTGGGCGCCGAGACTCGGCATGTACGGCATCCAGCGCATCCACCTGCTCGGCAACGTCATGGTGCTGGCCGGCGCGGGTGTCGGCGGCGGCTCCCTCAACTACGCCAACACCCTCTACGTGCCGCCGAAGCCCTTCTTCGAGGACCCGCAGTGGGGGCACATCACCGACTGGCAGGAGGAGCTGGGCCCGTACTACGACCAGGCCAAGCGCATGCTCGGGGTACGGCTCAACCCGACGACGACCCCGTCGGACGTGCACCTGAGGGCGGCTGCCGAGCGGATGGGCGTGGGCGACACCTTCCACATGGCCCCGGTCGGCGTCTTCTTCGGCGACGGCGGGGACGCCGACGGCGAGGCGAGGGCGAAGCCGGGACAGGAGGTGCCCGACCCGTACTTCGGCGGGGCGGGACCGTCGCGCCGGGCCTGCACCGAGTGCGGCGAGTGCATGACCGGCTGCCGGCACGGCGCCAAGAACACCCTCAACGAGAACTACCTCCACCTCGCCGAGAAGGCGGGCGCGGTCGTGCACCCCATGACGACGGTCGTGTCGGTCACGGAGGACTCGCGGGGCGGATTCGCCGTCGGCACGCTCCCGACCGACAACCGGCGCAGGGGCGAGGGCCGTACCTTCCGGGCCCGCCGGGTCGTCCTGGCCGCCGGCACCTACGGCACCCAGACGCTGCTGCACCGCATGAAGGCGGGCGGCCAGCTGCCGCACCTCTCGGAGAAGCTGGGCGAGCTGACCCGCACCAACTCCGAGGCCCTCGTCGGCGCGCAGACCGACGACCGCCGCTACCGCAGGGCCACCGGCGCGCCGAGGGCCGACTTCACCCGCGGTGTGGCCATCACGTCGTCGATCCACCCCGACGGGAACACCCACATCGAGCCGGTCCGCTACGGCCGCGGCTCCAACGCGATGGGCGCACTGTCCATCCTCCAGGTCCCGTACGCGGGACGCGGTTCGGGTGCGGCCAGGGTGCTCGGCTGGCTGGGCAACGCGGCACGGCACCCCTGGCTGCTGCTGCGTTCCCTGTCCAACCGGCGCTGGTCGGAACGGACCATCATCGGCCTGGTGATGCAGTCGCTGGACAACTCCCTGACCACGTACCTCAAGCCGTCCGGGGCCGGCCGCGGCCTGCTCACGGCCCGGCAGGGGCACGGCGCCCCCAACCCCAAGCAGATCAAGGCGGCCACGGACGGCGCCTCGGCGCTGGCGGCCGAGATCAACGGCTTCGCCGGCTCCAACGTCGGCGAGCTGACGGGGATGCCGCTGACCGCCCACTTCCTGGGCGGCTGCCCGATCGGCGGCTCCCGCGAGACCGGTGTGATCGACCCGTACCACCGTCTCTACGGCCACCCCGGCATCTCGGTCGTGGACGGGGCGGCGGTCTCGGCGAACCTCGGGGTCAACCCCTCCCTGACCATCACGGCACAGGCCGAGCGGGCGATGTCGTACTGGCCCAACAAGGGCGAGGCCGACCCGCGCCCCGGGCAGGGGGAGGCCTACCGGCGCCTGGAGGCGGTCGAGCCGAAGGCCCCGGCGGTCCCGGCGGAGGCGTTCGGCGCGCTGCGGCTGCCGTTCCTGGGCATGCCCGCGGTGCCGCCGAAGAAGGGCTGACACGGACAAGGGAAGAGGACCTGTGCCCCCCTCCGAGCTCAGGTCCTCTTCCCTTGTCACGGGTGATGCGACGCGCGGTGCGCGGAAGACGCATTCGGTGAGTTCGATCAATGACGCCCGCGGATGGTTGTCCCGGAACACGCGGAATTCTTGTGTGACGTGGATCACTCGAAATGGATGATCATCACCGACGCACGCTCGGCCGTCCACGCACCGCCCCCGAGGGGAGGCCCGCGATCCCGTGGCCGGGCAGCCGTCCGAAGAGCACGGACCGGAGTCCTCGTCCCTCCCCGGCGACGTCCGGGAGAAGTTCGTCCAGGACGGTGAGCGCGGCATCCGCGCCTCCGCCCCCGAGGAGCCGTCGGCGCGGGCGCGCATGGTGACCGGGCGACTGCGGGCGGTGGACGGGGCGCGGGCCGGGGCGGCCGGGGCGGAAAGCGCCGTCGGGGCGGTCTTCGCCGACCGGTCCCGAGCGGATCTTCGCCGGCCGGCCCCGGGCGCCCCCGGGACCGGCCGTTCTCTGGGTGACCGGGCCGCTGTCCCCTGCCGTCCGGTCACGTGCCCGGAGCGAGGTCCCACGGCGTACGACGGATCCGTACGCCTCATCGCTCCGGCGAGCCACACGTGGTGCTGCTCGGGCCCGCCCCTGGCCGGCGCGGACACCGGTACCAACGAAGCCGTCCCCCTCCCGGTCACGCGCCGTACGGGTGAGGGGCGGCACGCGCGTCCGCACCGCGGACGCGGATTCAGATCCTGCCGCGGCACAGCTCCAGCAGGGTCATCGCGAGCGCGGTGCCCGGCTTGCCCAGGGCGTCCCGGTAGACGGAGAGGATCTCCATCTCGCGGGAGAGGTTCACCCGCCGGCCGCCGGAGGCGATCCGCTCCTTCTGGATGACGGCCGACACGGCCATCCGCTCCTGCACCAGACCGATGATCCGGTCGTCGAGCGCGTCGATCCGCTCGCGGGCGCCGGTGATCAGCTCGGCGGCCTCGGTGGTGCGGGCGCCGGTCCTCTCGGTGGTCTCCGTCGTGGTGGTGGTCATGCGGGGCTCCTCGGATGGGTGGGTGCGGTGCCCCGGGGCGACAGGGTCCGGAGGAGAACGCCAGGCGCCCCGGACCTTGTCGGCCCGGGGCGCCTGGGAAGTCGCTTGTCAGTTGCTCAAGCAGCACGACCATGGCAGCCGGCGGGCCGGTCGCCATAGGTAAAGAGGAAGGTCGGGTGCGTGAGCATGGGAGCAAGTATGCCCGGCCGGACGCGGCCGTCCAACACGGGCCGCATGGTGAGACGGGGCCCGCTCCCGGCGGCTGGACCGGGTTCGCCGCCGTCTCGGTAGAATTGGGAGGCACAAGACCCCCGCCCCACCGCCGGAAGGCACCTCGTGTCATCAGCGTCTCCCGCTGCCAACGCGCCCGACACCGTTCTGGTCGTCGACTTCGGCGCGCAGTACGCCCAGCTCATCGCCCGTCGCGTCCGCGAGGCGCGGGTCTACAGCGAGATCGTGCCGAGCACCATGCCGGTCCAGGAGATCCTCGCCAAGAACCCCGCGGCGATCATCCTGTCCGGCGGCCCCTCGTCCGTGTACGAGGAGGGCGCCCCCCGCCTCGACCGCGAGATCTTCGAGGCCGGCGTCCCCGTCTTCGGCATGTGCTACGGCTTCCAGCTCATGGCCCAGAGCCTGGGCGGCCAGGTGGACAACACCGGCGCCCGCGAGTACGGCCGCACCGACCTGCACGTCTCGAAGAACTCCTCCACCCTCTTCGAGGGCACCCCGGAGGAGCAGGCCGTCTGGATGTCGCACGGCGACGCCTGTTCCGCCGCCCCCGAGGGCTTCTCCGTCACGGCCTCCACGGACGTCGTCCCGGTCGCCGCGTTCGAGAACGACGAGAAGAAGCTCTACGGCGTGCAGTACCACCCCGAGGTGATGCACTCCACGCACGGACAGCAGGTGCTGGAGCACTTCCTGTACCGGGGCGCGGGCCTGACCCCGGACTGGACCACCGGCAACGTGATCGACGAGCAGGTCGCCGCGATCCGCGAGCTGGTCGGCGACAAGCGCGCCATCTGCGGCCTGTCCGGCGGCGTGGACTCCGCCGTCGCCGCCGCCCTCGTCCAGAAGGCCATCGGCTCCCAGCTGACCTGCGTCTACGTCGACCACGGCCTGATGCGCAAGGGGGAGACCGAGCAGGTCGAGAAGGACTTCGTCGCCGCGACCGGCGTGCAGCTCAAGGTCGTGGACGCCCAGGAGCGGTTCCTCACGGCCCTGAAGGGCGTCTCCGACCCCGAGGAGAAGCGGAAGATCATCGGCCGCGAGTTCATCCGGGTCTTCGAGCAGGCCGAGGCCGAGATCATCGCGGATGAGGGCCCGGCGGTGGAGTTCCTGGTCCAGGGGACCCTGTACCCCGACGTGGTCGAGTCCGGCGGCGGCACCGGCACCGCCAACATCAAGTCCCACCACAACGTGGGCGGCCTGCCCGAGGACCTCGAGTTCAAGCTGATCGAGCCGCTGCGCAAGCTGTTCAAGGACGAGGTCCGGATGGTCGGCCAGGAACTCGGCCTGCCCGAGGAGATCGTCCAGCGCCAGCCGTTCCCCGGACCCGGCCTCGGCATCCGGATCGTCGGCGAGGTCACCAAGGAGCGGCTCGACCTGCTCCGCGAGGCCGACGCCATCGCCCGCGAGGAGCTGTCCGCGGCCGGTCTCGACCGGGACATCTGGCAGTGCCCGGTGGTCCTGCTCGCGGACGTGCGGTCCGTCGGCGTCCAGGGCGACGGCCGTACCTACGGTCACCCGATCGTGCTGCGCCCGGTCTCCAGCGAGGACGCCATGACCGCCGACTGGTCGCGGCTGCCGTACGACGTCCTCGCCAAGATCTCGACCCGCATCACCAACGAGGTGCGGGACGTCAACCGCGTGGTCCTCGACGTGACCTCCAAGCCGCCGGGCACCATCGAGTGGGAGTGATCCTTCGGATCAGGTCCGTCTGAGGGTGCGCACCGGCTCCCCGGGCCTCCAGACCTGGAGGACGAGGTACTTCTCGTCCTCCACACAGGTCCGGACGACCTCCGTCAGCTCGGTGCGGAAGAGGTGGAACGGCTCCGGCGGTTCCACCTCTTCGGCGTACGCGGCGCGGGTCTTCGTGTCGTCGTCGGCGACCTCGACCGCCCGGCCGCAGATCCGGACGTCGCCGCCGCCCATGCCCGTACCCCCGCCCGGGTTCGCCTGGAGCGCGAAGCGCGGGTCGCGGCGCAGGTCGAGCGCCTTGAGCGAGTCCGGCATCATGCCGAGCCAGAGCTCCCCGTTCAGGAAGCGGACCTCCAGGCCGGTGGTGCGCGGCGAGCCGTCCTTGCGGAGGGTCGCGAGGACGTGGTGGGTGTACGCGGCGAAGCGCTCCTCCACGGTCCTCGCGAGATCCGGCTCGGCGACGGCGAAAGCCTCCCAGTTCGTGTGCATGAGCCGAGTGTGGCGGGGATACCGGACATCTTGTGTCGGGTATCGGCGACGTCCTCCGGACGGAGCAACGAGCCCCGTGCCGCATCTTTACGGAAGAGAGCTGTCGTACGGGGCGCCCCGCCGGTAACTTCCGCCCCGTACACACACCCCGCGGGAGGACTCATGCACGGGCCCACGCCGCCCCTGCCGCTGCCCACCGACAAGCTGCGCTTCGCCATGCCGCCCAGGCACGAGTCGGTCGAGGACGAGCGCCGGCACCGAAAGGAACGGCTCGCGGGCGCGCTGCGGCTCTTCGGGCGGCTCGGCTACGAGGACGGGGTCTCGGGGCACATCACCGCACGGGACCCGGAGTTCAGCGACTGCTTCTGGGTCAACCCGTTCGGGATGCCCTTCCGGCAGGTCACCGTGAGCGACCTGGTGCTCGCCAACCGGGACGGCCAGGTCGTCGAGGGCGGCCACCACGTCAACCAGGCCGCGTTCACCGTGCACGCCCAGGTGCACGCGGCCCGGCCCGACGTCGTCGCCGTCGCCCACTGCCACTCGGTGCACGGTCGCGCCCTCGCCGCCCTCGGCGACCTGCTCGACCCGATCACCCAGGAGAGCTGCGCCTTCTACGAGGACCACACCCTCTACGACGCCTACAGCGGCGTCACCGTCGACGCCGAGGAGGGGAGACGGATCGCGGGTGTGCTCGGCTCCCACAAGGCGCTGGTGCTGCGCAACCACGGGCTGCTCACCGTGGGCGACTCGGTGGACGCGGCGGCCTGGTGGTTCATGACCATGGAACGGTCCTGCCAGGTGCAGCTCGCCGCGAAGGCGGCGGGCCGGCCCGTCCTCATCGACCACCGGCAGGCGGTGGCGACGCGGGAACAACTGGGCGGGGACCTGGTGGCGTGGATCAACTACCAGCCGATGTGGCAGGACATCAGCCGGAGCGAGCCGGATCTGCTGAACTAGGCCCCGCTCGTCAACCGGGCGTTTTGAAGTTCGCCCGTACCGGCCGGGCCTGCCGGACGGGGAGGCCGTGCGGTAGGGCACAATTCGCTTTCGTCGCGGGGTACTTGTGTCGTTTTTTTGATGGCGGGGAAGGCGGGCTCGGGGCGTGGCGGTGCAGGAGGCGAGGCAGGGCGGCCCCGGCGTGGGATCCCACGAGGGCGGCTGCACCTGTGGGGACTGTCCGCACGGGGTGCGGGAGGGACATCGGCGCGCGGTCGCCGCGTTCCTGCTGAAGCGGGACGAGCTCGCGGCCGGGCAGGGGGTGCCGGCCGCGGTGGCCCACTCCGCCTCCGCCTCCCGGCAGTGGGTGTCGGAGCAGCTGACGCAGGCCGCGGAGGCCGTCGCCGAACGGGGACGGGCCGAGGGCGCGGCATGGCTGGTGCGGCTGTGGCGGCGGACCGCGGGTGCGGCGGGGGCGGGGGTCGTGCTGCTGCTCCTGGGACAGGCGCTCACGGCGATCGGCGCGGGGTGGACCGCCGCGCGCACCGCGGGGTTGCTGGCCGCGCTGGTGGTGGCCGGGGCGCTGGCCGCCGCGTCGTGGTTCCACCGCGCGCGGGGGGGTGCGCTGGCACCGGTGATCGGGGAGGACAACCGGCTCTCCACGTCCCGTGCGGTGGCCGCGTGCTGGGTGCTCTTCCTGGCGTTCGCGGTGCTCGTGCTGGTGGGGCAGCTGGCGGCCGCCTCCGGGACGCGTGAGCGGGACGCCCTGATCGACGGGCTCGAACTCGCCCGGGGCGCGGGCGTGGTGACCGTGCTGGCCGTGGTGTGCGGCATCGCCGTGCTGGTGCGGCGGGTGGTCGGACTGCGGGTGCTGGGGCAGCGGCTGCAGAAGGTGCGCGCCCACCGGCCCAGGGCCGCGGACCTGCTGACCGACGACTCGGGGCGGGGGGGCTTCGCCGACATCCAGTACGTCGTGATCAGTGGTGTCGCCCTGGTGTTCGCGGCGGTGCGGCTGGCCCGGCGGCCGGACCAGCTGCCGGATCTGCCGTGGGGGCTCGCGGTGGTGGTGCTGGTGTCGGCGGCGACGTACCTCGCCGGGAAGTACGCGGAGGGCGGACGTCCGGTCATTCTGTCGGTGGTGCGGGCGCGGGAGGCCGGTGACCTGGACGCGCCGATCCGGACCGGGGACGACATCGAGATCCGTGGGGCCGGGTTCGTGCCGGCGGGAGCGCAGGGGGCGGACCGGCTGTCGCGGATGGTGGTGCGGGTGGGGGCGGTGAACGTGCACGTGCCGCTGGTCCCGGTGACGGGCGGCTTCGACAACCCGACGGACTCGCTGCTGACCGTGCCGGTTCCGGCGGAGGTGGAGCCGGGGCGGGTGGAGGTACAGGTCATCACGGCGGCGGGCGTGGAGACGAACCGCTACGCGATCGACGTGACGGACTAGCGGGGGCACGTGTGCCCGTGCCTGCGGCACGGGTGGGCGGTGTGTGCAGGAGGGAGGGGGAGAGGCGCCCCGCGAGCGCCGCGCCGCGCGAACACCCCCGGCCCGCACCGACGCAGGGCGCCCGCGGGCACCGGTTTGCAAAGCCGCCGGCCCGCACGGACCCGTACCGTTTCCCGGGAAGAACCCCGCGCCCGGGGGGCGAGGTGGGGACGATTGCCTTACGTACGGACTGACGCGGAGGACAGCGATGACTCACGGTACGCACACGGAGACGCACTCCCCACGCCTCGGCGGCGACAGGGACTGGCGGGACACCGCCGCCCGTTACGCCCTCGTCCCCCTGAGGATCTTCCTCGGAGTCACCTTCGTCTACGCCGGCCTGGACAAACTCACGGACAGCGCGTTCATGAAGAACTCCGGCGCCGGTTCGATCGGCGACATGATGCGTGGCGTCCGGGACTCCTCCGCCGTCCCCGCCCTGGTCGACATGGCGCTGGAGGGTCCGGTCGCGTTCGGCTACGTCATCGCCTTCGGGGAACTGGCCGTCGGCATCGGTGCGTTGCTCGGACTGCTCACCCGCCTGGCCGCCCTGGGCGGGGCGCTGATCTCCCTCAGCCTGTGGCTGACCGTGAGCTGGGCCGCCGATCCGTACTACTACGGCAACGACCTCCCGTATCTGATGGCCTGGACCCCGCTGGTGCTGGCGGGTGCTCCGCTGCTGTCCGTGGACGCCGCTCTTCGGGCGCGGCGGCGGCAGCGGACGGGGGAGGACCGGTGACGCCCCTCAGAGAGGCGTCTCCGTGTCGGTCCTCCGGCGAGTCGGCCCGTTTCGGCGGCGGCGCGCCAGACCGGTCAGGGAACCCACCGCGCCGGCCAGACAGAGCCCGCCGGTGACCACGGGGATCATCACGAACCAGGGGGTCTCCCAAAGGCCGCCCGCGTCACCGGCGTAGATCACCGCGGCGAGGGTGAGGAAGGCGCCGGCCACCAGCCGGCCCGGCTGGAACTCATGACGCAGCACGGCTCACCTCCGCCTGCCCCGCGCCGACCTGGAGGTCGAGGTCGAGCGTGCCCGCCTCCTCGACGCCGGCCGGCGGCTCCAGGGTCACCTCCTCGTGCTTGCCCGGTGCCACGTCCACGTCCTTCTGCTTGTCGCCCGGCAGCTGGATGTCGCCCACCCCCACGTCGATGCTCAGCCTCACGGTCACGTCCCTGGGCACGATCACGTGGACCCGGCCCAGACCGACATCGGCCCGCGTCGATACGGTCCCGTCCGCGGGGACGCGTATCGCGGACAGGTCCAGGACGCCCTCGCCGGCGCCCAGGTCGTAGACCGGGCGTATCCGTGCGACCGAGGCGGGTTCCCAGGTCGTGCGTGTCCAGTCGGTGCCGATGTCCTTGGGCAGGGCGGCGGAACCGGCGAGCAGGCCCGCCGTGACGACCGCCATGATGATCGATCCCGCCCCGGTGCGGCCGAGGAACGCGCTGACGGCCACACCGATGCCGAAGACGGCGAGCGCGCAGGCGAGACCGGTCTGCAGGCTGGTCCCCAGGGGGTGTTGCTCCCAGGTCAGCCCGGTACCGAGGCCGCCCGCGAGCAGGGCGAGCAGGAAGATCCAGCCGCCGGTCCCGCGGGGGCCGCGCGGCCGGGGCGGCGGTGCGTACGCCGTGCCGCGGGGGCCGGTGCGGGCGTCGAGGCCGATGCCGACGGCGGCGGCGATGTCGGCATCACGGGTGTCCCGGGGGCCCCACAGATAGCCCGTGCCGCCGACGTGCGTGCCGTCCTTGACGATGGGGTCGCGCCACCACGAGGGGAAGGCGGCGGGGGCCGGCGGGGCCTGGGGCTCCGGCGGGGCGTCGGCCACCGCCTGGGCGGCGAGGTGGTCGGGGCTGGGGGCACCGCGCCGCCGCGACCAGTACCCGGCGCCGGCGAGCAGCAGGGACAGTATGACGGCGAAGCTCAGCACCCCGTCGTTGTTCAGCAGGGTGAGGAAGACGCCGCAGCCGACCAGCGCGAACAGCACGGCCGTCAGGGTGTGGCCGTTGACCCGGCCGGTCAGCAGCCGGCGGATCTCGTTCTCCTCCTCGTCCTCGTACGGGACGAGGAGCCAGGCGAAGCCGTAGAAGATGAGGCCGATGCCGCCGGTGGCGGACAGGACCGCGAGCGTGATCCGGAAGATCACCGGGTCCATGTCGCACTGCCGGCCGAGCCCCGCGCACACCCCGCCGAGCATCTGGTGCCGGCGGTCGCGACGGAAGCGTCCGCTCCCGTCGGCCGGCTCCGGTGGCGGGGCGGTCGCCCCCGCCGGGGCGGAGGCGGGTCCCGGACCCGCCGCGGCGTGCTGGTGATCGGTCATGGGTCCATGGTGGCGGGCGATCCGCCGCGACGGCAGTCGGTACGACCCTGGCCGGACCCTGATATCGGTCCCCGAGGAGGGCCGGGGGAGCGTTCGACGGGCCCGGACCGCGGAGATCAGGGGAGTCTCCGGGACCGACCCTGATGCTCCGGCACTTCGGGCGTGTGACCATCATTGGCATGTCGGAAGCCGCAGCAGCGCCCGTAGCCGAGCCGCGGCCGCCGCGCAAGCTCTACCGCAGCAGTGACGGACGCTGGCTCGGTGGTGTGGCGCGGGGGCTCGCCGGACACCTCGGGCTGCCCGTGATCTGGGTACGTCTCGTCTTCGTCGGCCTGTTCATGGCCGACGGTCTCGGCGCGCTGCTGTACGCCGCGTTCTGGTTCTTCGTACCGCTGGGCGTCGGCGGTGTGGACGCGCAGAGGCCGCCCTCGCTGGTGACGACGGAGACCTCGCCGGACGGCCGGCGCAGACTCGTCACCCGGAAACCGGACAAGGGGCAGATCGTCGCCCTGCTCCTCATGGTCGTCGTGGCCATGATCTTCGTGGGCAACGTGAACCTGAGCAACGGCACCAGGGCCTACCTCTGGCCGACCGTGCTGGTCGGGGCGGGCGTCGCCCTGGTCTGGCGGCAGGCGGACAACGCCCGCCGGGCCCGCTGGGTGGAGGTCGGGCGCCGCCGGCGCACGGTCACCCTGCTGCGGGCCGGGGCCGGTGTGCTGCTGGTGACGGCGGGCGCCTCGGGCATCTTCGTCCTGCGGGGCTCCGGCAGCCACCTCGGCTCGGTGCTCCAGGCGGCCCTCGCGGTCCTCGTCGGCATCACGCTCCTCGCCGGCCCCTATCTCGTGCGCATGACACAGGACCTCTCGGAGGAGCGCCTGATGCGCATCCGCGCCCAGGAGCGCGCGGAGGTCGCCGCCCACGTCCACGACTCGGTGCTGCACACCCTCACCCTGATCCAGCGCAACGCGGACAACGCGGGCGAGGTGCGCCGCCTGGCCCGGGCCCAGGAGCGCGACCTGCGTGCCTGGCTCTACAAGCCGGAGGGCAACGGCAAGGACGAGGACGACGAGCCCGCCACCCTCGCCGAGGCCGTGAAGCGCAACGCCGCCGAGGTGGAGGACAAGCACGGCGTCCCCCTCGAGGTCGTGGTCGTCGGCGACTGCCCGCTCGACGAGAGGATCGGCGCGCAGATGCAGGCCGCGCGCGAAGCGATGGTCAATGCCGCCAAGTACGGTGGCGAGGGAGGCGCGGTGCAGGTCTACGCCGAAGTCGAGGGAAGGACGGTCTTCGTGTCCGTCCGGGACCGCGGCCCCGGCTTCGACCTGGACTCGATACCCGCCGACCGGATGGGCGTCAGAGAATCGATCATCGGCCGCATGGAGCGCAACGGCGGCACGGCGCGGCTGCGCGCGGTGCCGGACGGCGGCACGGAGGTCGAGCTGGAGATGGAGAGGGCGGAGAAGACGTCATGAGCGAGCCGACCGAGGCGAACGGAACGGCGGGAGCGGGACGGGGGGCCGGGGCCGCGGAGCCGGCCGCCGGTACCGCCGGGCGCCATGTGCGGGTCGTCCTCGTCGACGACCACCGCATGTTCCGCACGGGGGTCCAGGCCGAGATAGGGCAGACCGGGCAGACGGGGGTCGAGGTGGTCGGCGAGGCCGCCGACGTCGACCAGGCGGTCACGGTCATCACCGCGACCCGGCCCGAGGTGGTCCTGCTCGACGTGCACCTGCCCGGTGGCGGCGGCGTCGAAGTGCTGCGCCGTTGCGCCCCGTTGATGGGCGACGCCGAGCAGCCGGTCCGTTTCCTCGCCCTGTCCGTGTCGGACGCGGCGGAGGACGTGATCGGGGTGATCCGGGGCGGCGCGCGCGGATACGTGACCAAGACGATCACCGGTGCCGACCTGATCGACTCGATCTTCCGGGTCCAGGAGGGGGACGCGGTCTTCTCGCCGCGTCTGGCCGGCTTCGTCCTGGACGCCTTCGCCTCGACCGAGGCCCCGCCGGTCGACGAGGACCTCGACCGCCTCACCCAGCGCGAGCGGGAGGTCCTGCGCCTGATCGCCCGCGGCTACGCCTACAAGGAGATCGCCAAGCAGCTGTTCATCTCGGTGAAGACGGTCGAGTCCCACGTCTCGGCGGTCCTGCGCAAGCTCCAGTTGTCCAACCGCCATGAACTGACCCGCTGGGCGACGGCGCGACGACTGGTCTGAGCGGTCCTCACACCACCCGCGTCGCGCCCGCGAACGGCATCTCGTCGAGGGGGGCCACGCGGACCGGGGCCGAGGGGTTGGGGGCGTGGATCATGAGGCCGTCGCCGACGTAGATGCCGACGTGACTGATGCCGGAGTAGAAGAAGACCAGGTCGCCGGGGAGGAGTTCGGAGCGGGGGACGCGGCGGCCGGCGCCGATCTGGGCGTAGGTGGTGCGGGGCAGGGAGACGCCGGCGGAGCGGTACGCGGCCTGGACGAGGCCCGAGCAGTCGAAGGCGTCCGGGCCGGTCGCGCCCCAGACGTAGGGGCTGCCGAGCTTGGCGTAGGCGTAGGAGACGGCCTCGGCCGCGCGGGGGCCGGGAGCGGTGAGGGCGGCGTCCCGGGCGTCCGCCGAGGAGTGCGGGGCGCGGCCGGTGCCGTCGACGGGCGCCGCGCGTTGTCCGGGGGGCAGCCGGGCCAGCAGCCGGCGGGCGGCGGTCAGCTTGCCGTCGATCGTCTCCTTGTGCCGCCTCAGCTCGGCCCGGCGGGAGACCAGCGAGGCCACCTCGACGCGCGCGGCGCCGCGCAGCCGCTCGAGCTCCCGGAGCTGTGCGCGTACGCTCCCCACCGCCGCCTGCCGGCGGCTGCCCACCCGTTCGGCGAGCGCGGCCCCGTCCAGGTAGCCGTCCGGGTCCTCGGAGAGGAAGAGCTGCAGGGCGGGGTCGAGGCCGCCGCCGCGGTACTGCGCCGCCGCGACCGTGCCCAGGGCCTCCTGCGCGGAGTTGAGCCGGTCCTTCCCGCGGGCCGCCTCGTCCTGCAGGTCGCGCAGCCGCCGCCGGGCCGACTCGGCCTTCTCCTTCGCGCCGTTGTACTTCTCGGTCGCGACCTCCGCCTCCCGGTACAGCTTGTGCACGTCGGCCCTGACGCGGTCCGGTGCCGGCGGGGGATCGGCGTGTCCCGTCCCGCCGAGGCCGGTCGCGGTGGCCGCTCCGGCGAGGGCGATGGCGACGGCCGCGCGGGCCGTGGCGCCGCCCGCGACGCGCTGCCGGGTCCTGCGGTGCGCTGCCACCTGGACTCCCGTTCCTTTCCCATGTCCCGCCCGGAGCGGACCGCGGTCCGGCGGCGGGGGTGCACAGGGGGAGCCGTCCGCCGCCGGACCTTCTCGGCGGTGGTGTCCGGCCGCCGCCCCTGGGCGGGCGGCGGTGGAGAACCGGTCACCTGGACGAGGACGCTAGGCCCGGCCGCGCGGCCCCGGTGACGGGTTGTGCGGAAGTGACGCGAGCGGATCGCCGGGTGACCGTAAGTGACAAGCACCCTGCTCGGCCTTGGCTTGCTTCACTCAGGGTGATGACCGATAGGACGGAGGAGGGACGGACGAGGGTGCCGGAATGGTACGGGGCGGCTGTGGCTAGGCTCCGGCCTCATGGACGTACTCATCCACTTCTTCGTCGGTCTGCACATCATCGGCATCGCGTCGCTCCTCGGCGGTTTCCTCACCCAGATGAAGGCGATGGGCCGGGGTGCCGCCCGGTTCGTCCCCGCGATGCTGCACGGTGCGCTGACGATGCTGGTCACCGGTGTGGCCCTGGTCGGCCTCCACCAGGCCCAGGGCCACTCCGTCGACAACGTCAAGATCGGCGTGAAGCTGGCCCTGCTGATCGTGATCCTCGGCCTGGTCTACGTGAAGCGGGACGAGGAGAAGGTGGACAAGGGCCTGTTCGGTCTGGTCGGCCTGCTGACCGTGACGAACGTCTTCATCGCGGTGCTGTGGACCTGATCCCCCGCTTCCACGGGCTCGGACGGGACCGCGGTCCGCGCGGAGCCGACCGCCCCGGCGGCGACCGCCGGCCGGGCCGCGGCCGCCACCCACGGCGGGGCCGGGCTCCGCGCCGCCGCGCGGGTCAGGCGGGGCGCACCACGCTGTGGATCGAGGACTCGCCGTCGTAGTAGACGGACTCCTCGCGGACGTACGTGCCGGGCTTCGGCGCGTGGATCATCATTCCGTTGCCGATGTAGAGGCCCACATGGGTGACGTCGTCGTAGAAGAAGACGAGGTCACCGGGGCGGGCCTGGGAGACGGGGACCGTGGTGCCGGCGTTCACCTGGTCGTAGGTGGTGCGCGGGAGGGTGACGCCGGCGGCCTTCCAGGCGGCCTGGGTGAGGCCGGAGCAGTCGTAGGAGCCGGGGCCGGTGGCGCCCCAGACGTACGGCTTGCCGATCTGCGCGCGGACGAAGGCGAGGGCCTTCTCGGCCTCGGTGCCGTACGAGGAGCCGGCGGACGACGCGGTGGCCGTGCCGGAGGACTCCGCGGTGCCGCCCGACGTGCCGCCGTCCTGCCGGGCGGCGGCCTCCTCCCGGTCCTTCTGCCGCTCGGCGAGTTCGGCGGCCTTGCGGGCGGCCTCCCCCCGCTTCCTCCTCTCGATCGCCGCGAGCCGCGCCTTCTCCTCGGCGGTCAGCTCGGCCATCAGCTCGCGCGCGTCGGCGAGCTTCTTCTGGACGGTGGCCTTGGCCGTCTTCAGATCGCCCTGGGTCTCGGTGAGCGTCCGGAGGCTCTCGGTGGCCTCCCGGCGCTTCTTCATCGTCTCGGACTGCTGCGTGACGTAGTCGTCGACCGCTTCCTTCTGCCGGCCGGTCATCCGGTCCATCACCTGGCGCTGGTCGAAGACGTCCTGCGGGGTGTCCGCGAGCAGGAAGGTCGCGGTGTCGGGCAGGCCGGCGCCGGTCCGGTACTGGGCGGCGGCGAAGGAGCCCAGCTCCTCCCGCGCGTCGTTCAGCCTTTGGGTGCGCTCGGCCACGTCGTCGAGGAGGGTGTCGGCCCGCTTGCGCTGCTTCGCGGTCCTCTCCTTGGCCGCGTTGTACCTCTCGGTCGCCGACTCCGCCTGGCGGTAGAGGTCGTCGACCTTCTTCTCGACCTCCTCCAGGCTCGGCCTGCCGTCGTCCGAGGGAGCGGCGCCCGCGGTCTGGGACAGCAGGGCCACGGAGGTCAGGGCGGCCGTGGCGAGGGCCGGGGTCCGTATGCCTGCCACGCGGGTGCCGGGGATGCGCGACTTGCGGTGCGACGCCAAGGGAGGCGACTCCTTCCAAAGCTCCGCCCACCGGGTGAGCGGTAGGGGTCCCCCCGGGCCGTTCAGGCACTGGGGGAGGGTTCGGGCGGGTGGTTCGGAAGGGTTGCCCTACGGCCTCCCCGTGAGGGAGTGGGCCGATTCACCCCATGGTCCCGGTGGGCCCCCGGCTCCGGCTGCCGCGCGGGCGGTGACGGACTCGGCGGAGGCCGCGCGGCCCGGCGGGGTTCGCCGGTGGGGGTCGTACGGCCCGCCCGCACCGTAGCCAACCGGTGCGGCCCCTGTGAAGGTTGACGGGTGATATGCCCGATACGTTTTCGTGACCTTGCGGGTGGTGTCACCCAGGGTGAGGAGGTGGTTCTGGAGGGTGCGCGTCCCGCCCCGGCCGCCGGATTCCGGGGATGTTCCCGGGGCGGCCCCGGGTTGTCGGTGGAGCGCCCTAGACTCGGAGAGCGATGAGCAGCCTCTTTGACGACAGCTTCCTGGCGGACCTCCAGGCCCAGCGGGGCCCCGAGGACGAACCCCCGCCGCCGCCCGAGGACGAGCACGTACCGGAGCAGGTCCCGGACGACCTGTTCGGCGGGAAGTTCGACGTGCCGCCGGACAGGGACGCCTACTACCGTGACGGCGCCCCGCGCCCGGTGATCGACACCGCCGCGTTGCTGGAGGGGCTGAACGACAACCAGCGCGCCGCCGTCGTGCACTCCGGCTCCCCGCTGCTCATCGTGGCCGGCGCCGGTTCCGGCAAGACCCGCGTGCTCACCCACCGCATCGCCCACCTGCTGGCCGAGCGGCACGTCCATCCGGGCCAGATCCTCGCGATCACCTTCACCAACAAGGCCGCGGGCGAGATGAAGGAGCGCGTCGAGCAGCTCGTCGGCCCGCGCGCGGGCGCCATGTGGGTCATGACGTTCCACAGCGCGTGCGTGCGCATCCTGCGCCGCGAGAGCAAGAGGCTCGGCTTCACGTCGTCGTTCTCGATCTACGACGCCGCCGACTCCAAGCGGCTGATGGCCCTGGTCTGCCGCGACCTGGACCTCGACCCCAAGCGCTTCCCGCCGAAGTCCTTCAGCGCCAGGATCAGCAACCTGAAGAACGAGCTGATCGACGAGGAGGACTTCGCCGCCCGGGCGGCCGACGGCTTCGAGAAGACCCTGGCCCAGGCCTACGCGCTCTACCAGTCCCGGCTGCGTGAGGCGAACGCGCTGGACTTCGACGACCTGATCATGACGACGGTCAACCTGCTGCGCGCCTTCCCGGACGTCGCCGAGCACTACCGCCGCCGCTTCCGGCACGTCATGGTCGACGAGTACCAGGACACCAACCACGCCCAGTACGCCCTGGTCCGTGAGCTCGTCGGCAGCTCCGAGCACCCCGCCGGCGCACCCTCCGAGGCCGAGGTCCCGCCCGCCGAGCTGTGCGTGGTGGGCGACGCCGACCAGTCGATCTACGCCTTCCGCGGCGCGACGATCCGCAACATCCTCCAGTTCGAGGAGGACTACCCGGACGCGACCACCATCCTGCTGGAGCAGAACTACCGCTCCACGCAGACCATCCTGAGCGCGGCCAACGCCGTCATCGAGCGCAACGAGTCGCGCCGCCCCAAGAACCTGTGGACCAACGCCGGCGCCGGCGCGCGGATCACCGGGTACGTCGCGGACACCGAGCACGACGAGGCCCAGTTCGTCGCCGACGAGATAGACCGCCTCACCGACGCGGGCGAGGCCAAGGCGGGCGACGTCGCCGTCTTCTACCGCACCAACGCCCAGTCCCGTGTCTTCGAGGAGATCTTCATCCGCGTCGGCCTGCCCTACAAGGTCGTCGGCGGCGTCCGCTTCTACGAGCGCAAGGAGGTCCGGGACGTCCTGGCCTACCTGCGGGTGCTCGCCAACCCCGAGGACTCGGTGCCGCTGCGCCGCATCCTCAACGTCCCCAAGCGGGGCATCGGCGAGCGCGCGGAGGCGATGATCGACGCCCTCGCCCAGCGCGAGCGGATCAGCTTCCCGCAGGCGCTGCGGCGCGTCGACGAGGCGTACGGCATGGCCGCGCGCTCGACGAACGCCGTGAAGCGGTTCAACACGCTGATGGAGGACCTCCGTACGGTCGTCGAGTCCGGGGCGGGCCCGGCGACGGTCCTGGAGGCGATCCTCGAACGCACCGGTTACCTCGCCGAGCTGCAGGCCTCCACCGATCCGCAGGACGAGACCCGGATCGAGAACCTCCAGGAGCTCGCCGCCGTGGCCCTGGAGTTCGAGCAGGAGCGCGGCGAGGGCGAGTCGGTCGCGCTGTCCGACTTCCTGGAGCAGGTCGCCCTGGTCGCCGACTCCGACCAGATCCCCGACGAGGACGAGGACGGCTCCGGCGTCATCACTCTGATGACCCTGCACACCGCCAAGGGCCTGGAGTTCCCGGTCGTCTTCCTCACCGGCATGGAGGACGGCGTCTTCCCGCACATGCGCGCCCTCGGCCAGACCAAGGAGCTGGAGGAGGAGCGGCGCCTGGCGTACGTCGGCATCACGCGCGCGCGCGAGCGGCTGTACCTGACCCGGTCGACGCTGCGCAGCGCCTGGGGCCAGCCCTCCTACAACCCGCCCTCGCGTTTCCTGGAGGAGATCCCGGCCGCCCACCTGGAGTGGAAGCGGACCGGGGCGAGCGCGCCGGTGCCCTCCGGGCCGGTGTCGGGAGTGGCGGCCTCGCTGTCGTCGTCCCGCTCGCGCTCGTCGGCGTCGGGCGCCTCCGGCTTCGCCACCCGGCGGTCCGCGGAGAAGCCCGTGGTGTCGCTGGCGGCCGGGGACCGGGTCACGCACGACCAGTTCGGCCTCGGGACGGTGGTCGCGGTCAAGGGCGCGGGGGCGAACGCGGAGGCGACGATCGACTTCGGGGACACCAAGCCCAAGCGTCTGCTGCTGCGGTACGCGCCGGTGGAGAAGTTGTAGCCGCGGGCCGGGACCCGTCGTGGGGAGGCCCCTACGACGGGTCGAGGCCGTGGCTGCGGAACCAGGCGAGCGGGTCGGTCGCCGCGCCGCCGGCCGGGCGGACCTCGAAGTGCAGGTGCGGGCCGGTCGAGTTGCCGGAGTTCCCGGAGAAGGCGATCGGGTCGCCGGCCTTCACGGCCGTACCGGAGGGGACCCGGTAGCTGGAGAGGTGGCAGTACCACGTCTCCGTGCCGTCCTTCGCCGTCACGATCATCATGTTGCCGTAGGCGGAGTTGTACTGCGTGCGCACCGTGCCGTCGGTCGCGGCCATCACCGTCGCGCCGTACGAGACGGGGAAGTCGATGCCGGTGTGGACGGACATCCAGTTGATGCCGGACTGGCCGTAGTAGGCGCTGAGCCCGTGCTGGACGACCGGGAGCGCGAACTTCGGCCGCAGCCGCTCCTTGCGGGCCGCCTCCTGCGCCGCCCGCTTGCGCTCGGCCTCCTGCTGCGCCTTGAGGTCGATGCGCTCCTGGGTGCGGCTGGCCCGGTCGGCGAAGTCGTCGGCGCCGGCGGCGAGGCTCTCCAGCTGGGTGTCCAGCTTGATGTTGGCGGCGGACGGTTTCACCGGCTGGGCGTCGGCCGCGCTCGTCGCCGTGTCCTGGCCGCCGTCGTCGGTCAGGCTGCCGACCGAGGCCGCGGCGATGCCGGCGACGCCCATCACGCACGCCGAGGGGACGGCCACCGTCAGCAGCGCGGAGCGCCTGGCGGGCGTACGGCGGCGGGAACGGGACCCGGCGCGCGAGGCCGCGCGCGGCGCCGGGGCGGGAACGGTCTCCTCCTGCCCGTCGAGCAGGTGCACCGCGGGCAGCTCACCGGTGTCGGCGGGCTCGTCGGCGGCGGGGGCCTCGTGGGGCTCCTGGCCGAAGGGCTCGGCCTGCGGCTCGTAGGCGTCGGACGCGGGCGCCGGGGCGGCGGTCCCGCCGCCGTCGGAGTTCCACTGCGTGGCGTCGTAGACGCCGCTGTCGAAGGTCTGTGTGCCCCAGTCCCACTGCTGGGTCCGGTCGGCGGGGTCCCCGGCCCCGTCGGACCGGAGCCATTCACCGGTGTCCCACTGGCCGCTGTTCTCCGGCGAGGTGGCCTGCGACGGGATCACCGTCATCGGGTGGTGGCCGGTGGTCCAGGCGGTCGCGTCGTGACCGCCGGTGTCGTACGCGGACGGGTACGGGGCCGCGTACCCGTCGTACTGTCCGGTGTCGTGACCGCCCGAGGGCCAGTGCCCGGTCTCGTAAGCGCCCGTGTCGTGGGCGTTGCCCGGCAGGTCGCCGAAGAGGGGATCGGGGACGAAGGCCCCGGCGGTGTGGTCGCCGGTCCCGTAGTGGGTGGCGGCGAAACCGGTGGCGCCGTACTCGCCGTACGTGGTGAGGTCGCCGTACGGGGCTTCCTGGGTGCCGTACGACGCGTGGGGCGCCGAGGCGGCATCGGAAGCCGGGGCCGGGGCCATGGTCCCCGACGGGTGACGGTCGTTCACCAACTTCTCTTTCGCCTCGACAACAGGGGCTGCCAGAGCAGTGCGGCGACTGTACCCGGCGGTATGCGGGCACGACAATCTTCCCCAGGTTTCGCGCGCGCAGGAAACGGGCATTCGGTTGTCTTTTGGCGGACGACGGGCGCTGTCTTGGCTTTTTGTTCGAGATGTGTTCGAGAGCGTGAGCGGTTCGGCGGCGGTAAAGGGGCCGTCCCGGACCGTTGCTGTTCGGATTTCCGCCGAGGGGGCGAACGGTCCCGGTCGTCCCGCGGTGCCCGTGCCGGGCGTGTCGCGTCCCCTCCGCGCGGCGGGCCGGCGCCGGGAGCGGGTCCGTCGGGTCGCCGTCAGGCCACCGTGAGGCCTTCCGGGCGGCCGGTGGAGGGTTCTCCCGGACGGGCCGTGTCCAGGGCCTGCCGTATGCGGGTCGCCACGGCCGGGTGCACGGGCAGGGCGAGGTGCCCGACGCCGCTCACCCGGACGTTCACCGCCGTCAGGTCGGGGTGCTCGACACACGCCGACTCCAACGGGTCCATGATGTGGTCGAGGTCGCTCCAGAACGCGACGAAGTGCGTCCGGCAGCCCGGTGCGGGCCGGGCGAGCTCCTCGAGCACCGGCGAACCGGGGCGCATCTGGCGCACGATGGGGTGCGCGTTGGCCAGCGGTGCGACGCGGGTGCCGGCGTGCGGGGTGCCGAGCGTGACGAGCGTCCGCACGCGGGTGTCACCGCTGAGCCGCTGCACGTAGTACCGCGCGATGAGCCCGCCGAGGCTGTGCCCGACCACGTCGACCCGGTCGCTGCCCGTGCGCTCGCACACCTGCTCGATGTGTCGGCCGAGCAGTTCGGCCGCGATGCGGATGTCGCAGGTCAGCGGCGAGTAGTTGAGCGACTCGATCTGCTGCCTGCCGTGCTGGGCGAGGCTGCGGCGCAGCAGGACGAAGACCGACCGGTTGTCGATGAAGCCGTGCAGCAGCACGACCGGGGGCTTGGCCCTGGCCGGCAGCTCCGCGGTGCCGTCCGGGACGGGCGGCGCGGGGCTCGCGCCCCTGCGTTCCTGGACGATGCCGACGGGATAGAGCAGGAGGTGGCCCGCCAGGATCGCCAGCTCCAGCGCGGTCGCCTTCAGCAGGGTCAGGGGGAGATCCGTCAGCCGGGCCGGCAGAAGGCGCCGGCAGAGCGGCAGGAAGGGAAGAGCTGCCTGGGTGACCTTCATGGCCGACCTCCTGTCGGCACGCGGGAGGACGGCCCTGTCCCCCATGTGCCCTCGTGGGGCATCGCTACGAGAGCGGTCGACGGCGCGCGCGTGTGAGGTGCGGAGGGGGCGCGCTGGTGCGGCGACCTCGGTGCGAATCCCTTGTACGCATGTTCCCACCGTTGCCCGAGTGGTGCACGGGCGCGCGGTGTGCGGGCCGCGGGGGCCGGGAACGCTGCGCGGTGAACGTGTCCCTGCGTGTGATTTGCCCCTCCCCGCGCACCGTGAAACTGCCGGTTGCGGGATGCTGGGGATAACGTTCGTTCACTTCCCCGGCCGGTTCGGACCGGGGGATCCGGGCGATGTGTGCGGTACTTGTCGGTACGGATGGATGTAGTCGCTTCATGGAGGCAGTGATGGGTGTGGCAGCCGGTCCGATCCGCGTGGTGGTGGCCAAGCCGGGGCTCGACGGCCACGATCGCGGGGCCAAGGTGATCGCGCGGGCGCTGCGCGACGCCGGTATGGAGGTGATCTACACCGGACTCCACCAGACCCCCGAGCAGATCGTCGACACCGCGATCCAGGAGGACGCCGACGCGATCGGCCTGTCCATCCTCTCCGGGGCGCACAACACGCTCTTCGCGGCGGTGATCGAGCTGCTCGAGCAGCGGGACGCGGCGGACATCCTGGTCTTCGGCGGCGGGATCATCCCCGAGGCGGACATCGCTCCGCTGAAGGAGAAGGGCGTCGCGGAGATCTTCACCCCGGGGGCGACCACGGCGTCCATCGTGGACTGGGTGCGGGCGAACGTGCGGCAGCCGGCGGAGGCGTAGACCGCCTCCGGGGCGTCCCGCGCGCGGCGGCCGGGCCCCGGCAGGTCGCCGGACCGGACCGGACGCCCCGGCGCGTTCGCCCCGGGGCCGGCACGGGACGGGGCGCGCTGCCCGGCGTTCGCGGAGCGCCTCCCCGGCGTCGGGGACACCGGAGGAGGGCCGACCGTCCGCGGTGGACGCGGGGCGGTCGCCCGCGCGGACGCGGCCGGAGGAGGACGTCCCGCCCCGGGCGGTCAGGGGGCGGCCAAAGTCAGCTCCGCCTGTATGGCCGCGCGCAGGCGCAGCGTGGCGACCAGGCGTTGGAAGGCCTCCGACCAGTAGCCGCCGGATCCGGGCGACGCGTTCTCCGGCTCGTCCGGCGTCGCCAGGAGTGCGTCGAGGCGGTCGGCCTCCGACGGGTCGAGGCAGCGTTCGGCCAGGCCCATGACTCCGCTGAAACTCCATGGATAACTCCCTGCGTCACGCGCGATGTCGAGCGCGTCGACCACCGCCCGTCCGACCGGCGCCGCCCAGGGCACGGCACACACCCCGAGCAGCTGGAACGCCTCGGACAGACCGTGCGTCTCGATGAACCCGGCCACCCACTCCGCCCGTTCGGCGGCGTCCAGCGTGCCGAGCAGCTCGGCCCGTTCGGCCAGCGACACCGCTCCCGGACCGCCCGCCTCCGGCGCGGAGGGCTTCCCGAGCAGCGCCCGGGACCACGCCGCGTCACGCTGCCGTACCGCGGCCCGGCACCAGGCCGCGTGCAGCTCGTCCCGCCAGCCGTCCGCCACCGGCAGCGCCACGATCTCCTCGGGCGTGCGCCCGCCGAGCCGCCGCGACCAGCCGCCCAGGGGCGCCGACTCCACCAACTGGCCGAGCCACCAGGACCGTTCGCCCCGGCCCGCCGGGGCCCTGGCCACCACCCCGTCGCGTTCCATGTCCGCGTCGCACTCGTGCGGCGCCTCGACGGCGATCGTGGGTGTGTCCCGCGTGTGGTCGACGGCCACGCACGCCCCGGCCCGCACCGCCATGCGCCCGGCCAGCGCGGAGCCGGGCAGGGCCGACAGCAGCTCCGCCGCCGTCGCCCGCACATTGCGGCTGCGGTCGGCCAGGGCCTGCTCCAGGAAGGGCTCGTCGTCCGGGCCGAGTCCGGTGCGCAGCGAGTCCAGGAACATCAGCCGGTCCTCCGCCCGCTCCGTCGCCCACGTCGTCGCGAGGAGTGCGCGCGCGGCGGCCGGCTCGCGGGAGCGCAGGACGGCGAGCAGGGCGACCCGTTCGGCGAAGAGGCCCTCCTCCCAGAGCCGCCGGACGGCCTCCGCGTCGTGATGACGGGGCGCGGTGACGCCCCCGCCCGGTGCGGAGCGCAGGGCGAACCGCCAGTCGGGGTTGAACCGGGCCAGCCACAGGGCGCGCGGCCCCGCGAACCGCAGCGCCGCGGGGCGCAGGTCGCTGCGTGCCCGCGCGGCGTCGAGCAGGGCGGGCAGCGCGGCCGGGGGTGCCGCGAAACCGCGGGCGTTCGCCGTCGCCAGCCACTGGGGCAGCAGCTCCATGAGGTCCGGAGCCGTGCCCCGTCGGCCGCCGCCGGAGGCGCCGGGGCGGTCGGCGAGCAGCGTCGTGAGCCGGCGCGCGGCGGCGGGCGGCAACGGAGGACGCGGATCCTCGGGAGCCGGCCGCGGACGCTCCGCGGCCCGCGCCGGCCGCAGCCCGGCGCGCCGTCGTACGGTCGCCGCGGCCGCCGCGTCCAGCAGGGCCGACGGGGCGTCCGGCCCGGGCACGGCGCCCGCCGGTGTCCGCCGGTCCGTGCCCAGCAGGGCCGTGGTCACCAGCTCCTCCCAGGGATCCGGGAGGGACGCGTCCACGGCGGTGGTCGTCCTGCTCATGAGCTTCCTCTCCGACGGGCGCCCCGGTGCGGTCGAGGACCCGTGCGCACCGGGTGTCCCGTGATGTCCGAAAGATTCCCGGGGCGGGCGGGGCCACGGGTGACGGTGCCGCTCAGCACAGCGGCACCGCCTCACCGGGCCCCTCCGGCCATGCCGCCAACGGAGTGAACCCCTGGTGGCCGCACTCGCCGAAGACCCTGACCGGGGCACCGCCCGACAGGGCGACCAGGCGCCACAGGCCGGGGCGGGACCGCGCGGCCGGGGTCAGCGGCAGGGCGGCGTCCTCGTCGGCGTCGGCCAGCTGCCAGCCGTCACCGTCCGGAGCCGGTACCACCCGGTCCAGCGTGACCGGGACCGACTCCAGCCAGGGGTCGTCGCGCAACGCCTCGCCGTAGCGGGCGGCCGCCCGGGACGTCGTCGTCCCCGGCGGCCGTACGTCCGTCGGCGCGGCCGGCGCGAACCGCTCGCCCAGGGCCGCCCGCGGCCGGCCCGCGCCCGGGTACGCGGTCAGCTCCGCGTCGAGGGCCAGCCCGACCGGCAGCGTGAGCTCGGGGGCGCGGCCCGCCGCACCGTAGGACAGGAGCAGCGCGGTGCGGCCCGAGCCCGTGCCGTACAGCCAGGCGCGGCGGGTCGTCAGCCGGCTGTCCGCCGTGTCGTACTGGGCGAGGACCAGCCAGTGGTCGCGTATCGCCGGACCGTCCGGCGACGCGGTCAGACCGACGCGGGAACGGACCGTCGCGGCCAGGCCCTCCGGCAGCCGCTCCCGGCGCAGCCAGCCCCGGCAGAGCAGGTGGAGCAGCGCGCACTCCTCCAGCAGCCGCACCGGCCCGCCCGGGCCGGTGCCCGCGAACGCCCCCAGCTCCCGCACCCGGGCGGCCAGCCCCGGCGCCTGGGCGTCGACCATGCGGGCCGCGGTCTCCTCCCACCGTCCGTGCCCCGACTGCTCGGCCGCCGCCAGGCCGCCGCGGAGCAGATCGGCCAGGCGCCGCTCCAGCTCCACCGCGCCCGCCGTCACCCGCTCGGCCCGGCGCTCCGCCCTGCGCCGGGCCGCCTGCGGACCGCCGGGGCCCGGGGCGTCCGCGGCCGGCGTCCGCCCCGTACGCGCGCGCCGGCCCGCGATCCACCGCCCGGCCCACTCCGGCGCCTCCCCCCGCGGCACCGCCCCGTCCCCGCCCGACCAGAGCAGCAGCAGGCCGAGCGCGTGCTCGCACGGGGACTCACGGCCCGGGCAACTGCAGTGGTACGCGGGCCCGGAGGCGTCCGCGACGTCGACGACCGTCCGGTACGGAGTGCTCCCACCGCCCTCGCACAGGCCCCACACCGTCCCCTCGTCCGAGCGGCCGGCCCCGGACCACCGGCCGGCCGTGCCGAGTTCGCTTCCCGCCGTGCGCGACGCGGAGTCGGGCGCCAGCGCCAGCACCTGGTCCGCGGTCCAGCGCACCTCCTGCTGAGTCATGCCGTCGAACCTAGATCCCGGCACTGACAATCGCCCCGACGGCTGTGTCCGTGCAGGTCAGAGCGATTGTCAGTGGCGTGGTGCACGGTTGGTGCCAGATCCGGACCGGCCGAGCTGGAGGGGGACTCAACCATGCCCGTCCCTGTTGAACCGACGTCCGTCGACCCGAGCCGGGACGACTCCGCGCCCGCGGACGCGCCGCCCGCGCAGACCCTGCGACCGCATGCCGAGGACGCCTTCGCCGCCGAACTCGCCGCGCTGGCGGCGCAGGACGACCGCCCCCGCCCCGCCCGCTGGCGGCTGTCGCCGTGGGCCGTCGCCACCTACCTGCTCGGCGGCACGCTGCCGGACGGCACGGTGATCACACCGAAGTACATCGGTCCGCGCCGCATCGTCGAGGTCGCGGTGACCACCCTGGCCACCGACCGCGCCCTGCTCCTGCTCGGAGTGCCCGGCACCGCGAAGACCTGGGTCTCCGAGCACCTGGCCGCCGCGGTCAGCGGCGACTCGACCCTGCTGGTGCAGGGCACGGCCGGCACCCCGGAGGAAGCCATCCGCTACGGGTGGAACTACGCCCGGCTGCTCGCCCACGGCCCCAGCCGGGACGCCCTGGTGCCCGGTCCGGTGATGCGGGCCATGGCGGAGGGCATGACGGCCCGCGTCGAGGAGCTGACCCGCATCCCGGCCGACGTCCAGGACACGCTGATCACCATCCTGTCGGAGAAGACGCTGCCGATACCGGAGCTGGGCCAGGAGGTGCAGGCGGTCCGCGGCTTCAACCTGATCGCCACGGCCAACGACCGCGACCGCGGGATCAACGACCTGTCCAGCGCCCTGCGCCGCCGCTTCAACACGGTGGTGCTGCCGCTGCCGGAGACCCCGGAGGCGGAGGTCGACATCGTCTCGCGCCGGGTCGGCCAGATCGGCCGCTCCCTCGACCTGCCGGCCGTGCCCGACGGCATCGACGAGATCCGCCGGGTCGTCACCGTCTTCCGCGAGCTGCGCGCCGGGGTCACCACCGACGGCCGCACCAAGCTCAAGTCGCCCAGCGGCACGCTGTCGACCGCCGAGGCGATCTCCGTCGTCACGGGCGGGCTGGCGCTCGCCGCCCACTTCGGCGACGGCGTGCTGCGGGCCGGGGACGTCGCCGCGGGCGTCCTCGGCGCGGTCGTCCGCGACCCGGCGGCGGACCGCGTCGTCTGGCGGGAGTACCTGGAGACCGTGGTCCGCGAGCGGGACGGCTGGAAGGACTTCTACCGGGCCTGCCGGGAGGCCGGTGGATGAACGGCGGGAGGGGCGGGAAGGCGGGCGCCGCGGGGCCGCTGCTGCTCGGGGTGCGGCACCACGGGCCGGGGTCCGCGCGGGCCGTGCGGGCGGTGCTGGAGGAGGTCCGGCCGGGCGCCGTGCTGATCGAGGGGCCGCCGGAGGCGGACGCGCTGATCCCGCTCGCCGCCGACGCGGACATGCGGCCGCCGGTCGCGCTGCTCGCCCACGCGGTGGACGAGCCCGGCCGCTCGGCCTTCTGGCCGCTGGCCGCGTTCTCCCCGGAGTGGACCGCGATCCGCTGGGCGCTGGAGCACGGGGTCCCGGCCCGCTTCATCGACCTGCCGGCCGCGCACGCCCTGGCCTGGGAGGAGGACGAGGGTCCCGGGTCCGGCGCGGAGGGGGCCGTGCGGGTCGATCCGCTGGGGGTGCTCGCGCAGACCGCCGGGTACGACGACGCCGAGCGGTGGTGGGAGGACGTCGTCGAGCACCGGGGGGCCGGCGGCGGGGACGCGGTCGCGCCGTTCACCGCGCTCGAGGAGGCCATGGCCGCACTGCGGGAGGAGTACGGGGGCGGGGGACACCGGCGGGACCCGGTGCGCGAGGCGTACATGCGGCTGCAGGTGCGGGCGGCGCGGCGGGAGTTCGGGGACGGGGTGGCCGTGGTCTGCGGTGCCTGGCACGTGCCGGCGCTGCGGCGGAGGACCACCGTCGCCGCCGACCGCGCCCTGCTGAAGGGGCTGCCCAGGGTGAGGACGGACATGACCTGGGTGCCCTGGACCCACCGCAGGCTCTCCCGGGCGAGCGGCTACGGCGCGGGCATCGACTCCCCCGGCTGGTACGGGCACCTGTTCGACGCCCCGGACCGGCCGGTGGAGCGGTGGCTGACCAGGGTGGCCGGGCTGCTGCGGGCCGAGGACCGGACGGTCTCCTCCGCGCACGTCATCGAGGCCGTACGGCTGGCGGAGACCCTCGCGGCGCTGCGCGGACGCCCGCTGCCCGGCCTGACCGAGACGATCGACGCCGCACGGGCGGTGATGTGCGAGGGCTCCGACGTGCCGCTGGCGCTGGTGCGCGAGCGGCTGGTCGTCGGCGACGTGCTCGGGCAGGTGCCGGCGGCGGCGCCCGCCGTGCCGTTGCAGCGGGACCTCGCGCGGATCCAGCGCCGGCTGCGGCTGCGACCGGAGGCGGCGGAGCGGGAGCTGGAGCTCGACCTGCGCAAGGAGACCGACGCGGAGCGCGGCAGACTGCTGCACCGGCTGCGGCTGCTCGGCATCGGCTGGGGGGAGCCGGCCGCCGCACGCGGCGGCACGGGAACCTTCCGGGAGACCTGGCGGCTGCGCTGGGAGCCCGAGCTGTCCGTGCGGGTCGCCGAGGCCGGGGTGTGGGGGACGACCGTGCTCGCCGCCGCGACCGCCAAGGCGGAGGCGGACGCCGTCGGCGCGCGGGGACTCGCCGAGGTCACCGGGCTCGCCGAGCGCTGCCTGCTGGCCGCCCTGCCCGAAGCGCTGCCCACGGTGATGCGGGTCCTCGCCGACCGCGCGGCCCTCGACACGGACGTCGGCCACCTCGCCCAGGCGCTGCCCGCCCTGGTCCGTTCGCTGCGCTACGGCGACGTGCGCGGCACCGGCACCGCGGCGCTGGCCGAGGTCGCCGCCGGTCTCGCCGAGCGGGTCTTCGTCGGGCTGCCCCCGGCCTGCGCCGCACTGGACGCGGACGCCGCCGACGAGATGCGGGGCCACGTCGACGCGGTGCACGGCGCGGTGGGCCTCCTCGGCGACGCGCCCGCACCGGGCCACGAGAGGCTGCGCGCCCGCTGGCGGTCGGTGCTGCGGACCCTGTCCGCACGGGACACCGTGCCCGGCGTCCTGCGCGGGCGGTCCGTACGGCTCCTGCTGGACGAGGGGGAGCTGGCGCAGGACGAGGCGGCGCGGCTGATGGGGCTCGTGCTGTCGCCGGGCACACCCCCGGCCGACGCGGCCGCCTGGATCGAGGGCTTCGTCGGCGGCCCCGGCGGCGGACTGCTCCTGGTCCACGACGAGCGGCTGCTCGGGCTGGTCGACACATGGCTCACGGGCGTGCCGGCGGAGGCGTTCACGGACGTGCTGCCGCTGCTGCGGCGGACGTTCTCGACGTACGAGCCGGGGGTGCGGCGCACCGTCGGCGAGCTGGTGCGGCGCGGACCGGGCGCACGGGCGGACGTGGTGGCCGCGCTGTCCGGCGCCCCCGGCTTCGCCCCCGCTCCCGACACCGCCCGCGCGGACGCCGTGCTGCCGGTCGTGCGGCTGCTGCTCGGGCCGGACGAGGGGGACGGGGGAGCGCGCGACGGACGCGCGGGGGTGACGGGATGACGGACGCACAGGGGGAGGCGGACATGCCGGACACGACCACGGATCCGGCGCGGGAGCGGCTGCGGCGCTGGCGGCTCGTGCTCGGCGGGGACACGGCCGACGGGACCGGATGCGCGCTGTCCGGGCGGGACGCCGCGATGGACGGGGCGCTCGCCGCGCTCTACGGCAGGGGGGACGAACCGCGGGCGGGCCGGGACCGTCCGGCGGGGCTCGGCGCGTCGGCGCCGTCGGTGGCGCGCTGGCTCGGGGACATACGGACCTACTTCCCCTCCTCCGTCGTCCGGGTCATGCAGCGCGACGCCATCGACCGGCTCGGCCTCGCCGCGCTGCTGCTGGAACCGGAGACGCTGGAGGCCGTCGAGGCCGACGTCCACCTCGTCGGAACGCTGCTGTCGCTCGACAAGGCGATGCCGGAGACGACGAGGGAGACGGCGCGGGCGGTCGTGCGCAAGGTCGTCGAGGACCTGGAGGAGCGGCTCGCCGCCCGCACCCGGGCCGCCCTCACCGGCGCCCTCGACCGCAGCGCCCGCGTCAGCCGGCCACGCCACCACGACATCGACTGGAACCGCACCGTCGCGGCCAACCTCAAGCACTACCTCCCGGAGCACCGGACGGTCGTGCCCGAGCGGCTCATCGGCTACGGGCGCGCCTCGAGGTCGGTGCGCAAGGAGGTCGTCCTCTGCGTCGACCAGTCCGGGTCGATGGCGGCGTCCGTGGTGTACGCGGCGGTGTTCGGGGCGGTGCTCGCCTCCCTGCGGTCGGTCGACACCCGGCTCGTCGTCTTCGACACGGCGGTCGTCGACCTCACCGACCGGCTCGACGACCCCGTCGACGTGCTCTTCGCCACCCGGCTCGGCGGCGGCACGGACATCAACCGGGCGCTGGCGTACTGCCGGGCGCGGATCACCCGGCCGGCGGAGACGGTGGTCGTGCTGATCAGCGACCTCTACGAAGGGGGGATACGCGACGGGATGCTCAAGCGGGTGGCGGAGATGAAGGCGTCGGGCGTGCAGTTCGTGGCGCTTCTCGCGCTGTCCGACGAGGGGGCGCCCGCCTACGACAGGGAGCACGCGGCGGCGCTCGCCGCGCTGGGCGCGCCGGCGTTCGCCTGCACACCCGATCTGTTCCCGGAGGTGATGGCGGCGGCGATCGAGAAGCGGCCGTTGCCGGTACCGGACGCGGGGTGAGGCGGCACGGGACGGCTCCCCGTGCCGCGCCCGCCCCGCCCACGTCGCCCGCCCCCGCGTGTCACCCGTATCTGACTCATAGGTAAGAAGGACTCCGCGGGGTGTCGGAACCCGGACAGCCGAAAGCCGTCGGCCTGTTCGCTCGCAGCCCCGCGCAGGGACGGCCGGCCCCATTGGGGTGGGGGCGCGCCGCCCCGCATCCCGGGCAGCGGGGCGTTCGCCGCCCCTCCGGGCTGTTCGACAGGGCCTCACCGGGCCGGCCCCAGTCCGGTGAGGCCCCTCACCCCGGCACGCCGTGCCAGAGAGGGCGGCATCATGTGACAGGTATCACCGCTCACGTGTGACCCGCGATTTAGAGAGGCCCCCCCGGCGGCGATAACCTGCGAGACGGACATGCCGCGCGCTCGGACACCGTGTGCGCCTCCCTTGTGACACAGCGGACGTCACGTTGCCCTTCGCGGCACGCCCACGCATCCAACGAACCGCGAGATCACTGATAGGGACGGAAGCGCGTGGACCTGTTCGAGTACCAGGCGAGGGACCTCTTCGCCAAGCACGATGTACCGGTGCTGGCCGGTGAAGTCATCGACACGCCTGAGGCGGCCCGCGCAGCCACTGAGCGTCTCGGTGGCAAGTCCGTCGTCAAGGCCCAGGTGAAGGTCGGCGGCCGAGGCAAGGCCGGCGGCGTCAAGCTCGCCGCCACCCCCGACGAGGCGGTCGAGCACGCGACCAACATCCTCGGCATGGACATCAAGGGCCACACGGTCCACAAGGTGATGATCGCCGAGACCGCTCCGGAGATCGTCGAGGAGTACTACGTCTCCTTCCTCCTCGACCGTGCCAACCGCACCTTCCTCTCCATCGCCTCCGTCGAGGGCGGCATGGAGATCGAGGAGGTGGCGGCCACCCGCCCCGAGGCGGTCGCCAAGACCCCGATCGACGCCAACGAGGGCGTGACCCCCGCCAAGGCCCGTGAGATCGTCGAGGCGGCGAACTTCCCGGCCGAGGTCGCCGACAAGGTCGCCGACGTCCTGGTCACCCTGTGGAAGACCTTCGTCGCCGAGGACGCGCTCCTCGTCGAGGTCAACCCGCTGGCCAAGGTCGCCTCCGGCGACGTCATCGCCCTGGACGGCAAGGTCTCCCTGGACGAGAACGCCGAGTTCCGCCAGCCGGAGCACGAGGCCCTGCAGGACAAGGCCTCCGCCAACCCGCTCGAGGCCGCGGCCAAGGAGAAGAACCTCAACTACGTCAAGCTCGACGGTGAGGTCGGCATCATCGGCAACGGCGCGGGTCTCGTCATGAGCACCCTGGACGTCGTCGCCTACGCCGGTGAGGCGCACGGCGGCGTCAAGCCCGCCAACTTCCTCGACATCGGCGGCGGCGCCTCCGCCGCCGTCATGGCGAACGGCCTGGAGATCATCCTCGGCGACCCGGACGTCAAGTCCGTCTTCGTCAACGTCTTCGGCGGCATCACCGCCTGCGACGAGGTCGCCAACGGCATCGTGCAGGCGCTGCAGCTGCTGAAGGACAGGGGCGAGGAAGTCACCAAGCCCCTCGTCGTCCGCCTCGACGGCAACAACGCCGAGCTGGGTCGCAAGATCCTCTCCGACGCCAACCACCCGCTGGTGCAGCGCGTGGACACCATGGACGGCGCGGCCGACAAGGCCGCCGAGCTCGCGGCTGCGAAGTAAGGAAGAGGGACTCAGACAGCCATGGCTATCTTCCTCAACAAGGACTCCAAGGTCATCGTCCAGGGCATGACCGGTGCCACGGGCATGAAGCACACCAAGCTCATGCTGGCCGACGGCACGAACATCGTCGGTGGCGTGAACCCCCGCAAGGCCGGCACGTCGGTCGACATCGACGGCAACGAGATCCCGGTCTTCGGCACGGTCGCCGAGGCGATGGAGAAGACGGGCGCCGACGTGTCCGTCCTCTTCGTGCCGCCGGCCTTCGCCAAGGCCGCCGTCGTCGAGGCCATCGACGCCGAGATCCCGCTCGCGGTCGTCATCACCGAGGGCATCGCGGTGCACGACTCCGCCGCCTTCTACGCGTACGCCGTGGAGAAGGGCAACAAGACCCGGATCATCGGCCCGAACTGCCCGGGTCTGATCACCCCCGGCCAGTCGAACGCCGGCATCATCCCGGGCGACATCACCAAGCCGGGCCGCATCGGCCTGGTCTCGAAGTCCGGCACGCTGACGTACCAGATGATGTACGAGCTGCGTGACATCGGCTTCTCCTCGGCCGTGGGCATCGGCGGCGACCCGGTCATCGGCACCACGCACATCGACGCGCTCGCCGCGTTCGAGGCCGACCCCGACACCGACCTGATCGTGATGATCGGTGAGATCGGCGGCGACGCCGAGGAGCGGGCCGCGGCCTACATCAAGGAGAACGTGAAGAAGCCGGTCGTCGGCTACGTCGCGGGCTTCACCGCGCCCGAGGGCAAGACCATGGGCCACGCCGGCGCCATCGTCTCCGGCTCCTCCGGCACGGCCGCCGCGAAGAAGGAGGCCCTCGAGGCCGCCGGCGTCAAGGTCGGCAAGACGCCGACCGAGACGGCGAAGCTGGCGCGCGCCATCCTCGCCGGCTGAGCGGGCGGCGCAGAGCGACACGTACGGGTGGGCCCGTTCCCCGGGTGGGGGCGGGCCCGCCGTCGTCTCCGCCCGCCGCCGTCCCCGTCCACGACTGTCGCGCCACGGCTGTCGCGTCCACGGCAGGGGCGCCCGCGGTCACCGGGCCTGCGGCGCCAGCCGTTCCGGCCCCCGCGGCAGCTCCTCCCGCAGCCGGGCGCGCAGCTCCCGCTCGTCCTCCGAGAGGGGTCCGGGCGCCACCCGCGGCGGAACGCCCCGCACCGTCTCGCCCGGCGGCACCGGCGGTTCGTAGCGGGCCGGGGCCGTGCGCAGGGCGAGCGCCGTGGTGCCGATCAGCGCGACCGTGAACGCGACGGCGGCCCGGGTCCAGAACCGGGCCCGGCGCTCGCTGCCGCCGCGCACCACCGGTGGTTCGGCCGCCCCCGGCCGCCCGGTGGGGGCCGCACCGGCGAGCCGCCGGCGCAGCTCCCGCGGATCCGACAGCTCCGGGAGCCGTGCGGCGACGGTCGTGCGCGCGTACGTCAGCCGGCCGGCCGCCGCCCGGGTGCTGGCCTCCGTCTCCGCCGCCGTCTCGGGCAGCCCGAGGCCGACACCGTCGTGCAGCAGGAGTGTGCGGCGGTACGGCGGCGGCAGGTGCAGCAGGGCCTCCAGGAGCGCGCGGTCGTCCGCGTCGGGGGGCGGCGGTCCGGACCGCCGGTGGCGGCGGCGGAACCGGTGCCAGGGGGAGAGCGCCCACTCGTGCGCCGCCGCGCGCACCCAGCCGGCCGGGTCAGGGTCGCGGGCCACCTCGGGCCAGCGGTCCCAGGCCAGCTGGAAGGCCCGCTCCACGGACTCGCGGGCGAGGTCGCGGCGGCCGGTGAGCAGATAGGCCTGCCGGACGAGGGCGGGGGCGCAGAAGGAGTACAGGGTGTCGAAGGCCCGGGCCGGCGTCGGGCACGCCGCGCGGGAGGCGGCCGCCGGCGGGGGCGCCTGCGTGAACGCGGAGGAATCCGGCACGGCCGTTCCCGGCCGGCCGTCGCCGCCCGGCGTGTCCAGGCGTACCGTCACCACCGCCGGGGTCTCCCCCTGACGGCCGGACACGGACCCGCACGCCCCCGCACCGGCGGCTTCCTCCGCCAGGCCGGCCAGCAGCCTCGCGTACGCCTCCCGGCGCCGGCCGCGCGGCGCGCCGCGGCCGGACTCCCACGCGTGCACCGTGCCGGGCCGCACACCCACACGCTCCGCGAGCTGAGCCCGGGTCAGCGAACCCGCCTCACGCAGGCGTCGGCGTTCACCGGGCGGGGGGAGCGGGGTGGCGGGGCTCCGCGTCACGGGGCGCCCCTCCGTCCAGAAAAGTACATAAACGTATATTGGGCGACACAGCCGGGCTTCGCCCGTTACGGCGGGAAAGCGCGTGTCGTTGGGAGCATGGCGGGCGTGATCCAGATGACCGCTCGCCGTACCACGCCGGCCGCCCTGCTCACCCGGCTGCGCGACCGCTCGCCCGGGCTCGCCCCCGGCCTCCTCGGCGGCGCCCTCGCGGCCGGACTGGGGCTCGCGGCGTTCACCGTGCTCGTGATCCTGCTGTGGATCAGCTCGCCCTACCCCGACAGCGGGCCCGGCGGCGCCCTGCACATCGCGGCGGCGCTGTGGCTGCTGGCGCACGGCGCCGAACTGGTCCGCACCGACACGCTCTCCGGCGTCCCCGCGCCCGTGGGCGTCCCGCCGCTGCTGCTGCTCGCGCTGCCGGTGTGGCTGCTGCACCGGGCGGCCCGCGACGCGGCGGAGGGCGGTACGGACGGCGCCGGCGGCGAGGCCCCGCTCGTCCCCGGCCGCACCGCATGGGCGGGTGTCCTCCTCGGCTACCTCGCCGTCGGCGCGCCCGCCGCCCTCTACTGCGCGGGCGGCGTGCTGCGTCCGGCGTGGCAGTGGACCGTGCTGTGCGTGCCGCTGGTCGCCGGACTGGCCGCGGGAGCGGGGGTGTGGACGGCGTACGGCCGGCCGAGCGGACCGCTGGAGCGGGTGCTGGGCGCGGCGCTGCCGAGGGGCGTCCGCCACCTGGTCCTCGGGCCGTACGGCCGCCCCGGGGTCGTGGTACGGGCGGCGGTGGCGGGGACGACGGTCCTGGTCGGCGGCGGGGCGCTGCTCCTCGTGGGGTCGCTGGGCCGGCACGGCGGGGAGGCCCGGCGGGCGTTCCTGCGGCTGACGGAGGGCTGGTCGGGCTGGCTGGCGGTGCTGCTGCTCTGCGTCGCGCTGGTGCCGAACGCCGCGGTGTGGGCGGCGGCGTACGCCCTCGGCCCCGGTTTCCTCCTCGGGACCGGCACCCTGGTGACCCCGTCGTCCTCCCCGCCCGTCCCGCCGCTGCCCCCGTTCCCGCTGCTCGCGGCGGTACCGGACGCGGGAGCGGGGGCCACGTCGAACTGGGCGGTGGGGGCGCTGCCGGTGACGGCGGGGCTGGTGGTGGGGTGGTTCGCGGGACGGGGCGCCGCGAGCAGCGGACCCGCGCCCGCCCCGGCCCGGCCCGGGGCCCGCACCGCCGGTGCGGCGGGGCTGGCGGCCGTGCTGTGCGCGGCCCTGCTGTCCGTGCTCGCCGCGTTCGCCGGCGGACCGCTGGGGGTGGCGACGCTGGCCCGGTTCGGCCCGGTGTGGTGGCAGGTGGGAGCCGCGGCACTGGTGTGGCTCGTGCTGGTGGCGGTCCCCACGTCCCTGGCGGTACGCGCCTGGCGCCGCCGCCCGCCCGGGGACGGGGCGGGGGACCGGCGCCCGGGGGGAGGGGGAGCGATGACGCCGCTCCCGGGTGACGGCCGCGACGGGCCGCACCCGCCCCGCCGCCCCCGGGGACCCGCGTCCGGCCGGTGGAGCGGGGGCACGCCCTTCGGTGAGCGGGACGCGGACACCGCGCCCGGCGAGGGGGACCCCGCGTCCGGCGCCCGGGGGTGAGGCTCCGCCTCCGGGCGCCGGCGCGCTCAGTCGCCCATGCCCAGCAGGCCGCGCAGCTGCTCCGGGAGGAGGTCGTCGCAGGACTGGCGGGCGTCCTGGGTGAGGGCGTCCTGCGTGCAGGTGTAGTAGTCGCTGTAGACCAGCTGCGCCGTGAAGGACGCGGCGACCAGGGCGAGCGCCAGCGACCCCGTGACCAGTCCGCTCACCGCGGCCGTGGTCTGCGGGCGGCCCTTCGGCTCGGGCGCCGGGGCGTCCGGGTCCTGCGCACGGGGCTTGCCGCGCAGGGCGCTGATGCCCCAGTACAGGGCGAGCGCGCCCAGCAGCAGCGCGACGTACGGCCAGCTGAAGAGGCCGAAGAAGAAGGCCCACATGCCGGACAGCAGGGCGTACCGCGCACGGCGCTGGGCCGGGTCCGCGGGGTCCCAGCGCATGCCGGGCCCCTGGGGGCCGCCGCCCTGGCCCTCGGGGCCGCGCGGACGCTCGCCGAAACCGCCGGGCGAGCGGCCGGGCTGCCGGTCGCTCCAGTTCCGGCCCCAGGGGGAGCGGCCGCCCTCCCCGCCGGACGGATGCCTCGGCTGCCAGGGCCGGTCGGGAGCCCCTTCCGGCGGCGGAGCGAACGGATTGTCGTCCTGGGAGCCCTGGGAGCCCTGGGAATCCCGGGGACCACCCGTCCCCGCGGAGCCCTGCGCCCCACGGAGCCCGTCGTCACCCTCTCCCCGGGGTGCGTCGGGGGGCGAGGCGGGGCGCTCCCGCAGCAGCACGGTGCTCCTCTCCCCTCCCTGGGCGGACTGCTGGGGGAACGTGAGAAGTCGCAGGCTGCGGTCCGGCATCAAGTGAGCGTCTTCCCCTTAATGAAGCACGACGTGGTCCGGCGAGGCCGCCTCGCACGACGTATCGACTACGACTGGGCTGGTGAACCGGTGCGTTCCCGTCGGCTCTCCGCGGCCCGGGTCCGTCATCCTGTGAACGCCCGGTGCGCGGTTCGCGTTCCCACGCGCCCCGGGCGTTCCGGGACCGGTTCCTCCCAGACGCTACCTTCCGGCCACGCCCCCGTCCCGCGGGGGCCGCCCGGTGTGCCGGTATCGTTGCTGACGGTCGGCCGCTTCGTAGGCTTCCCCGTATCCGGGGACGCGAAGCATTCGTAGGAATGTACAAAGCGCTGTGCCGCCGGCCGTACAGACGCTCCCCGAGAAAGGGCCCCACCGTGGCCGCCAAGCCCGTGGCCGAGCGCGCCAGGCGTCTCGTCGTGCTGGTCTCCGGATCCGGCACCAACCTCCAGGCGCTCCTCGACGAGATCGCCGCCACCGGCGCCGAGGCGTACGGGGCCGAGGTCGTGGCCGTCGGCGCCGACCGCGAGGGCGTCGAGGGGCTGGCCCGCGCCGAGCGCGCCGGACTGCCGACCTTCGTGTGCCGGGTCAGGGACCACGCGTCCCGCGAGGAGTGGGACGCCGCGCTCGCCGAGGCCGTCGCCGCCCACGAGCCCGACCTCGTGGTGTCCGCCGGGTTCATGAAGATCGTGGGGAAGGAGTTCCTCGCGCGCTTCGGCGGGCGGTTCGTCAACACCCACCCCGCCCTGCTGCCCAGTTTCCCCGGGGCCCACGGCGTACGGGACGCGCTCGCGTACGGCGCCAGGGTCACCGGCTGCACCGTCCACTTCGTCGACGACGGCGTCGACACCGGGCCGATCATCGCGCAGGGCGTGGTGGAGATCCGGGACGAGGACGACGAGAGCGCTCTGCACGAGCGCATCAAGGAAGTCGAGCGAAGGCTGCTCGTCGAGGTCGTGGGGCGCCTCGCCCGCAACGGCTATCGCATTGAGGGACGAAAGGTAGTTATCCAGTGACCGCCGAGAGCAACAAGCGGGCCATCCGACGGGCGCTCGTCTCCGTCTACGACAAGACCGGCCTCGAGGACCTCGCGCGCGGCCTGCACGAGGCCGGCGTGGAGCTCGTCTCCACCGGGTCCACCGCCGCGAGGATCGCCGCCGCGGGCGTCCCCGTCACCAAGGTCGAGGAGCTCACCGGCTTCCCGGAGTGCCTGGACGGCCGCGTCAAGACCCTGCACCCCAAGGTCCACGCCGGCATCCTCGCCGACCTGCGCCTGGAGGACCACCGGCGGCAGCTCGCCGAGCTGGGCGTGGAGCCGTTCGACCTCGTCGTGGTCAACCTCTACCCGTTCCGCGAGACCGTCGCCTCCGGCGCGACGCCCGACGAGTGCGTGGAGCAGATCGACATCGGCGGCCCGTCCATGGTGCGCGCCGCCGCCAAGAACCACCCGTCGGTGGCCGTCGTCACCAGCCCGGCGCGGTACGCGGACGTCCTCGCCGCGGTGGGGGACGGCGGCTTCGACCTCGCCGCCCGCAAGCGGCTGGCCGCGGAGGCCTTCCGGCACACGGCCGAGTACGACATCGCCGTCTCCGCCTGGTTCGCCTCCGCCTACGCGCCCGCCGACGACTCGCCGTTCCCCGAGTTCCTCGCCACCAGCCTGGAGCGCTCCCGCACCCTGCGCTACGGCGAGAACCCGCACCAGCCCGCCGCCCTCTACACCTCGGGCACGGGCGGCCTCGCCGAGGCCGAGCAGCTGCACGGCAAGGAGATGTCGTACAACAACTACACGGACACGGACGCCGCGCGCCGTGCCGCGTACGACCACGACGAGCCGTGCGTGGCGATCATCAAGCACGCCAACCCCTGCGGCATCGCGGTCGGCGCGGACGTCGCCGAGGCGCACCGCAAGGCGCACGCCTGCGACCCGCTCTCGGCGTTCGGCGGCGTGATCGCCGTCAACCGGCCGGTCAGCAAGGAGATGGCCGAGCAGGTCGCGGAGATCTTCACCGAGGTCATCGTCGCGCCGGACTACGAGGAGGGCGCCCTCGAAGCCCTCACCAAGAAGAAGAACATCCGCGTGCTGCGCGCCCCGGGCCGCCCCGACCACCCGATCGACGTCAAGCCGATCGACGGCGGCGCGCTCCTCCAGGTCACCGACCGCCTCCAGGCCGAGGGCGACGACCCGGCCACCTGGACGCTGGCCACCGGCGAGGCCCTGACCGAGGCGGAGCTGGCCGACCTCGCCTTCGCCTGGAAGGCCTGCCGCGCGGTGAAGTCCAACGCGATCCTGCTCGCCAAGGACGGCGCCTCCGTCGGCGTCGGCATGGGCCAGGTCAACCGCGTCGACTCCGCGAAGCTGGCGGTGGAGCGGGCGGGCGCCGAGCGCGCGGCCGGTTCCTACGCCGCCTCGGACGCGTTCTTCCCGTTCCCCGACGGCCTGGAGATCCTCACCGGGGCCGGGGTGAAGGCCGTGGTCCAGCCCGGCGGTTCGGTCCGCGACGAGCTGGTCGTCGAGGCCGCGAAGAAGGCGGGCGTGACGATGTACTTCACGGGCACGCGCCACTTCTTCCACTGACGGCTCCGTCCGCCCGGCCCGCTCACCTGAGCGGGCCGGGCGGACGGGTGTCCTACTGGTCCACCTCGTACTGGCCGGTCTCCAGGAAGTACCGCAGCTCCTCGGGCGTACCGTCGATGACCTCTTCCGCGGCCGCGCGGAGGGCGTCGCTGATGTCCGGATCGGCCAGCATCCGCGCGACGGCGACGCGGTCGTCCTCGGCCTGCGCGAGGCGGTAGCCGGTCTCCAGCCAGGTGCGGAGCTTTTCCGGGGTGGGTGCGTCGAGGAGGTCGTTGATCTCCTGCTTGACGCGCTTTCCGGCGTAGGGCTTGCCGAGGATGGTGAAGACGGCGACGCGGTCGTCCTCGTACTGGGCGAGGCGGTAGCCGGTCTCCAGGAACGTCCGCATGTCCTCCACGGTGCCGTCCAGGGCCGTGTTGGCCTCCCGGGTGACGCGCTTCCCGGCGTAGGGCCTGCCGAGGATCGTCAGGATGGCGACGCGCAGCTCCTCCTCCGACATCTCGTCCACCGGCGTGCCGGGGTCGTCCGTACCGGCCGCCGCCGTGACGGCGACGGGAGCCGGCGCCGGGTCCGCGGCGAAGGCCGGGCCGGTGAGCAGGAGGGCCGGCGTCAGCGCAGTGGCGGCGACCGCCAGAACACCGCGTGTCGGTCTCATACGTGAACCTGCCTTGTGGGTAGGGGTTTTCACGGAGGGCGGCGGCTGCCGCCCCGAACACCCTGCCACCGTCGCCACGCGTGGATCACTGCGGGAAGCCGGAAGTCATGACGCCGGATCGTTGCCGGTGACGCCACAGGGCCGTGTCCCGTGCGGGTGGGACACGGCCCTGTGGCGCTGCGGAGACGGGACCGGCTCAGTACTGCGGGCGGTTGAACCAGTGGCCGCCGTTCCTGTTGGCGCAGAACACGATGATCAGGATGCCGAGCACCAGGCTGACCAGCGCGAAGACGTTGGCGCCGAGCAGGCTGATGACGCTGAACAGCGTGACCAGCGAGGCGTAGATGATGGCGGAGACGCGCACTCCGCCGCGGCCCTTGGAGAACTTGGCGGCCGTGAAGATCGCCCAGAACGCGAACGCCAGCACGATGACGCCGAGCGCGATCATGACGCCGGCGCCGATGCTGGCGACGGTGTCCGCGTCCTCGGCGGATATGTTCGGCTCGGAGGAGACGGCGTCCTCGAAGTAGTCCGCGAACCAGGCGCTGGCGGCCATCATCAGCACGCCGCCGAGCACCTGGAAGCCGCCGAGGACGTACAGCATCACGCGCGCGGCCTTGACGCCGCCGGGCATGACCGCCGGCGCGGGCTGGCCGTAGTGCTGCACCGGCGGGGCCGAGGGGTAGCCGTAGGAGGGCTGGCCGGGCTGCTGCGGGTGGCCGTAGCCGGGCGGCTGACCCTGCGGGGCACCATAGGGGTTGTTCGGGTCGCCGAAACTCATGGCGGTTCTTCCTCCGTTGCGCTTCAGGTGCGGGGACGCGCGAGGCTCGGCGCGGAGGAAGTCCTACAGATGCGGTCCGTCCCCCCGGTTCTGCCCGCGGCACTGTGTGCTCATCGTTCTTGACCGTTCCTTTCCCTGTCCAGGCGTAGGCCGTATGTGTTGTGCAAGTGCAACATCACGATCTTGACCGGAAACAGGCGATACGCGATCGGGCGGGGTCCGGCCGCCCGGAATGCGAGCGGATTGGAACCAGGGGCCGGTCATCCGCGAGGATGGGGCCATGACCGCCCAGATTCTCGATGGCAAGGCCACCGCAGCCGAGATCAAGTCCGATCTGACCGCCCGTGTGGCGGCGCTGAAGGAGAAGGGCGTCACGCCCGGCCTCGGCACGATCCTCGTCGGGGAGGACCCCGGCAGCCAGAAGTACGTCGCCGGGAAGCACCGCGACTGCGCCCAGGTGGGCATCGCCTCCATCCAGCGCGAACTGCCGGGCACGGCCACCCAGGAGGAGATCGAGGCGGTCGTCCGCGAGCTGAACGAGGACCCCGCCTGCACCGGTTACATCGTCCAGCTGCCGCTGCCCAAGGGCATCGACGAGAACCGCATCCTCGAGCTGATGGACCCGGGCAAGGACGCCGACGGCCTCCACCCGATGAACCTCGGCCGTCTCGTCCTCAACGAGCCGGCCCCCTTGCCCTGCACCCCCAACGGCATCATCACCCTGCTGCGCCGCCACGGCGTGGAGATCAAGGGCGCCGAGGTGGTGGTCGTCGGCCGCGGTGTCACCATCGGCCGTCCGATGCCCCTGCTGCTGACCCGGCGCAGCGAGAACGCCACGGTGACCCAGTGCCACACCGGCACCCGCGATCTGTCGGCCCACCTCCGCCGCGCGGACATCATCGTGGCCGCCGCCGGCAGCGCCCACCTGATCCGTCCCGAGGACGTCAAGCCGGGCGCGGCCGTCCTCGACGTCGGCGTCTCCCGCAACGCCGAGGGCAAGATCATGGGCGACGTCCACCCGGGCGTGGCCGAGGTGGCCGGCTGGGTCGCCCCGAACCCCGGTGGCGTCGGTCCGATGACCCGGGCCCAGCTGCTGGTCAACGTGGTCGAGGCGGCGGAGCGCAGTGTCGGCTGAGCACGGCGCCCCGGACGCCCCGGACGTCTCCGGCGAGCGGGAGCGGCCCGAGGACATCATGGTCCGCGACCCCGTCAGCGCGCCCGACGCCGAGGGCCGGCCGCGCCGTGCCACCCGGCGGTTCCCGCTGTTCACCAGGGACACCGCACGCCCCGAGGGCGGGGGCAGAGCGGCCCCCGGCGACGCCCCGGCGCCGGCCCGTCAGTGGCCGATCCTCTGCGTGCTGCTCGCGGTCGGACTGGGACTGCTGCTGACCTCGCTGGACCAGTTCCGGCTCGGCACCCTGCTGGTCGGCGTGGCCCTGCTGACCGGATCCCTGCTGCGCTGGCTGGTGCCGGACGTCGGCATGCTCGCGGTGCGCTCCCGCTTCACGGACATCGTCACGTACGGCGGTCTGGGGGCGGTGATCGTGCTGCTGGCGCTGATGGTGCAGCCGAATCCGCTGCTGGAGATCCCGTTCCTGAAGGACACGCTGCACTTCACGGTCGACGGCTAGGGCCTGTCCGGCACGATCCGCCGGACAGGCCCCACTCCGGGCCCGGACGCCGTGGACGGCGGCCCGTCCGCACCCCCGTGAGAGGACGGGCCGCCCGTCGGCGACCACCTTCCTGCACGGTGAAGGTCCTGTTCAACGCCTGCCCGGGCGCTGTGGCACGGAAGTGACCGTTCCGCTACGTCTCCCGGAATCCCCGTACGGTCCCGCGACGCGGCGGAGCGGGGACGGCGCGACCGCGCGGGGCGGGCCGGACGCCCCGGCCGGCTCGTACCGGGTCCCCTCCGGGCGGGGGGACGGCCGATGGGACACTGGACCGCGCGCGGGCGCGCGACGGTGTCCGCCCTCGGCCCCGACGCTCCCGTGCGCCCCCGCCCCGGGAACTGGGATCCTGCCCGACGGCATCCTCGTGGGTAGCCACGGCGGGGACTCGGCGAGGGGCGCCACGCGCGAGGGAACAACCAGCACCAACCGGGGGGAAGAGGGGAAGCAATGCCTCGTTGGAAGGCCTTGCCGGATGAACTCGATCCACAGATCAGAGAGTTCACGAGCCAGCTCAGGCGGGTCGTGGACCGCAGCGGCCTGAGCGTCGCGTCGGTCTCCGACCGCACGGGCTACAGCAAGACGTCCTGGGAGCGTTACCTGAACGGCCGGCTGCTCGCGCCGAAGGGCGCGATCGTGGCCCTGGCCGAGGTCACCGGGACCAACCCGGTGCACCTCACCACCATGTGGGAGCTGGCCGAGCGCGCCTGGAGCCGCTCGGAGATGCGGCACGACATGACGATGGAGGCCATCCGGATCTCACAGGCGCGTGCCGCGCTCGGCGAGCTCGCCGGCCCGCCCCCGGGGCCGGGCGGCGGGTCCGCCCGCAAGGGCGCGGCCGCGGTCCGCCCGGGCGTCGCGGGACCGGCCGGGGTCGCACCGGGCGTGCCGCCGCAGCCGACCGCCTCGGACGCGCGCGACGCCACCGGCGGCGTACCCGAGGACGGCGCGCCCGGGACGAACTCCTGGGGGGTCGCCGCACCGCGGGCGGGCCACGGCGGATCCGGGACCTCGGCGGACGGGTGGGTGCCCGGGGCCTCCGGAGCGTACGGCGCACCGCCCCCCGGGGCCTCCGGAGCGTACGGCGCACCGCCCCCCGGTGCCTCCGGCCGCGGCCGCCCGGACGGTCCGGGCCGGGCCGGCGGCAGGCGGCGCACGTCGAGGCTGGTCGTCGGAGCGGCGGGAGCGCTGGTGGTGATCGCCGCCGCGTTCTACGTCACCGGCACCGAGAGCGGGCAGAGCAAGGACGACGCCCGGCGGTCCCCCTCGCCCACCGCCACCGCCGGAGCCGACCTGCCTCCCGGCGTGAAGTGCGGCGGCGACGACTGCTCGGGGAAGGACGCCGAGGCCATGGGGTGCAGCGGCGACCTGGTGACCACCACGCGGACCGCGACCGTCGGCGCCACCACGGTGGAGGTCCGCTACAGCGAGACCTGCGCCGCGGCCTGGGGGCGCATCACGCAGGGCACGCAGGGGGACAGGGTCGAGATCAGCGCGGGCACGTCGAAGCAGAGCGACAGCATCACCGCCGCCGGTGACACGGTCGCGTACACCCCGATGGTGCCGGTGGAGGACGCGACGGACGCGAAGGCCTGCGCGGTGCTGGCCGCCGGCGGCGAGAGGGGCTGCACCGAGTAGCGCCCCGCACGCGGCCCGGCCCCCGCGCACACGGGTCCGTACGGATCCATGTATGTGGGGAAATCGTGGGGACGCGCATAGGACGGCGAAAGACGGGGAGGCGAGAAGTACCCCCACGGGAGTCCGGCACGGTCGGTCCCCGACGGCGGCCGCCCCGACCCCACCTCTCCCGGACGGAGCGGCCGCCCCTCACGTCCCCCTTCGGCTACCCGGGTACCCGGACCGTCACTCTGTGGGACGGGCCACAGGGAGCCCGGCCGTCCGCGTCCGTGGATGCGCGATAGCCTGACCGCTGGATCTCTCTTGACGCCAAGAGATCGATCATTCGAACCGATGATCGATCATCGTGGTGGACGCCGGCCGCGAGCCGGAGCGGGATCCCGCACCCCGGGGCAGGGACCGCCCCACCGCCAGCTGTCATACGGAGAACGCCATGACCCGCACTCCCGTGAACGTCACCGTCACCGGCGCGGCCGGCCAGATCGGTTACGCCCTGCTCTTCCGCATCGCCTCCGGCCAGCTGCTCGGCGCGGACGTGCCGGTCAAGCTGCGCCTGCTGGAGATCACCCCGGCGCTCAAGGCCGCCGAGGGCACCGCGATGGAGCTGGACGACTGCGCGTTCCCGCTCCTGCAGGGCATCGACATCACGGACGACCCGAACGTGGCCTTCGACGGCGCCAACGTCGCCCTCCTCGTGGGCGCCCGCCCGCGCACCAAGGGCATGGAGCGCGGTGACCTCCTCGAGGCCAACGGCGGCATCTTCAAGCCGCAGGGCCAGGCCATCAACGCCCACGCCGCGGACGACATCAAGGTCCTGGTCGTCGGCAACCCGGCCAACACCAACGCCCTGATCGCCCAGGCCGCCGCCCCGGACGTGCCCGCCGAGCGGTTCACCGCCATGACCCGCCTGGACCACAACCGCGCCCTGACCCAGCTGTCGAAGAAGACCGGCGTCCCGGTCTCCGAGATCAAGAAGCTGACGATCTGGGGCAACCACTCCGCCACCCAGTACCCCGACATCTTCCACGCCACGGTCGCCGGCAAGAACGCCGCCGAGGTCGTGAACGACGAGAAGTGGCTGGCCGAGGACTTCATCCCGACCGTCGCCAAGCGCGGCGCCGCGATCATCGAGGCCCGGGGCGCCTCGTCCGCCGCCTCCGCCGCCAACGCCGCCATCGACCACGTGTACACCTGGGTCAACGGCACCGCCGAGGGCGACTGGGTCTCCATGGGCATCCCGTCGGACGGCTCCTACGGCGTCCCCGAGGGCCTCATCTCCTCCTTCCCGGTCACCGTGAAGGACGGGAAGTACGAGATCGTCCAGGGCCTGGAGATCAACGAGTTCTCCCGCACCCGCATCGACGCCTCCGTCCAGGAGCTCGCGGAGGAGCGCGAGGCGGTCCGCGGCCTCGGCCTCATCTGAGCCCCTCAGGCCTCCGCGGGGCCCCGCGCCGGTTCGTCCGGCGCGGGGCCCCGCGCGTGTCCGGGCCCCGTACGCGGCCCCACCCGGCAATCCGGTTCGCCGGGACGCACGCTTCCCCTATGCTGATCCCCCGTCACTTCGAGTGTCAGCCGCGCATCGGGGGATCCGCGTGAGCACTGCCCACGTGCCGCACCAGTCACAGCACGGCGGCGCGGCGCCGCCGCCGTCCGACCCGCCGCCCACACCACCGCACGCCAGCGAGGCGTCCCGCCTGCTGTGCGCGGGCGTCTACCTGGACTCCGGCTACCGCGACCGGGTCATCGAGCAGCTCTACCTCCACGAGCAGCGCGTCGTCGCGCCCTCGCTCGGCTTCGACGCCGCCCGCGTCCTCGCGCACGCGCTGCGCGCCCGGCGCCAGGAGCTGCTGTGGGCGGCGGCCGTCCTCGGGCTGTGGGTGGTGGGCGGGCCGCTCAGCGGCGGCCTGCTCGCCTTCCTCCTGTGGCCCAGCCTGCTGCTCGCCGTCGCGCCCCTGCTCCGCGGGCGGGCCGCGCAGCCGCCCTGGTACCGCCGGCTCGCCGCGTCCCTGGCGCGCTGGACCGGCCGGGTGCTCACCGGGCTCGCCCTGCTGACGCTGGGCACGGTCGCCTTCGGCGGTGGCGCGGACGACGGCTCCGGGTACGGCTCCTCGTACGACTCCGGCGGGGACGACCTGCTGGAGGCGCTCACCGACTCCTTCGCGACCCTGGCCGAGCCGTGGCAGGCCTGGCTCGGGATCGGCGTGCTCGTCTGCATCGGCCTGTGCGCGGCGGCCCAGCGCAACCAGTTCGCCCGCGCCCTCGCCGCCGAACTGTCCCCGCGGCGTTTCCCGGACGCCGCCGGCGACCCCGCCGAGCAGGCCGAGGGGCAGCGGTTTCGGCGGCTGGCGCACCGCATCCGGCTGGAACAGCACACCCCGCTGGTCATGTACCACGAGGCGCGCCCGTTCTGCGGGGCGGGCGAGGCGTACGACACCTGGGTGCTCGCCGTGGAACTGCGGCCGGACGGGGAGAAGGAGCAGCAGCCGCTCGGCAACCGCGCGATCCTCGACCGGATCCGGCCGCTGCTGGAGCAGCTGCGCGTGCCCGCCGAGTACGCGGGCCCCGGCGTACGGGACCGGCTGCGCCGCCTGGAGATCGACGAGTGCGTGTTCCTGCCCGTCGAGGGGCTCCTCACCCGCGATCAGGCGCCCTACGGTCCGGCGGAGTTCGAGCAGCACCGGGGGCGGGCCGTCGAGGAGGGCGGCGAGAAGCGCCGGCACTTCCTGCGCATCCGCGTCGGCGGCTGGGAGGAGGAACTGGTCGTCACGGTCTTCGTGCGCGTCCACACACAGGGCCGGATGCTCATGCTGGAGATCGCCCCGCACGTGCTGACGCCGGTCCGCGCGGACTTCAAGGAGGCCGACCGCACCTCGCACCGGTTCCGCAACGACAACCCGTTCGGCCGGATCGCCGGCGCGGCCGTCCTGGTGCCCGGCTCCGCGGGCCGCTCGCTGGTGACGCTCGGCCGGGGCGCGGTGTACGTGTGGCAGCTGCTGACCGGCGGCCACGCGCACGCGCTGCCCGACGGGCCGGCCCTCTCGGTGCGGGAGCTGGCCTCGGCGCCCACCGGGTCCACCTTCCAGGAGATGGACGTCGCCCGGTACCTCAGGAGCGTCCAGGACCGCATCGGGCGCGGGGTGCGGCTGGCCCTGGCCGAGGCCGGCTACGAGACCGGCGAGTTCGTACAGAAGATCGTCAACATCAGCAACGGCGCGGTGCACATCGGCCGTGCCGACAACTCCTCGTTCGCCTTCGGCGACCACGCGCGCGCCGAGACCACGACCGGCGGCTCCCCGCCGCAGAAGGGATCCGACTAGCGATGGCGCCCGACCATCCGAACGTCAGCATCGGCCGTGCCGACAACTCCTCCTTCGCCTTCGGCGACCACGCCCGGGCCGAGACCCGCAACACCGCCCCCGCGGTGCGCGACGAGTCCGCCGAGCAACTGCTGGCGGCCGTGCGGGAACTCCGCGGCGACCTGGCCCGGCTGCGGGAGAACGAGCAGGCCGCCCGGCTGGACGAGACCCTCGCCGAGACCGAGGAGGAGATCACCCGGACCGGAACGGCCGGCGAGGGCCGCCTCCGGCGGCTGCGGGAGGTGCTCACGGACGCCCAGAACATCCTGACGCTGTTCGCGTCGGCGGGGGCCGTCGCCGGACTGCTGGGAATGTGAGGGGGACGGGATGAGCGGGGGACAGCGGTACTGGAACGAGGACGCCCAGCGCTGGGAGGACGGCGGCGACGGCGTCGCACCGGCCACCCCGCCGCCCCCGCCGCGCCCGGAGTTCCTGCCGTCCGCCCCGGACGTGCCGACGGGCGCGGCGCCCCCGCCGGACGACGTGCCGACGGGCCGCGTGCCGGCTCCCGCCGCGGGTCACGGAGCCCGGTCCGGCCCCGAGCCGCCGCACGGTGCCGCGTGGCCGCCCGCCGAGCCGGCGCCGTCCGCCGG